>CAZZYZ010000007.1:22613-34087 GCA_964658425.1 Vulcanimicrobiota bacterium
GCGGGCGCCGACCCACTCGCGTCGGGCACGATCGCGCTCGACGGAGAAACGCTCGCGGTCCGAACGCCGAGCGATGCGATCGACGCGGGGATCGTCCTCGTACCCGAGGATCGAAAGGGCCAAGGACTCGTCATGGATTTCACCGTCGGTGAAAATCTCGCGCTCGGAAATATGGACGCGCTCGCGCCGCGCGGCTGGGTG
The DNA here is from genome assembly GCA_964658425.1 of Vulcanimicrobiota bacterium. Lineage (GTDB taxonomy): Bacteria > Vulcanimicrobiota > Vulcanimicrobiia > Vulcanimicrobiales > Vulcanimicrobiaceae > CAZZYZ01. Next base: position 22,815 of record CAZZYZ010000007.1, read on the forward strand.
ACGCCCGCGAAGGTGCGCGCGTTCGCCGCGCGCGCGATCGAGCGGCTCGGCGTGAAGGGCCGGCCCACGCAAGAAACGCGGTATCTCTCCGGCGGCAATCAACAGAAGGTCGTCATCGCGCGCTGGATCTCACGCACGCCGAAAGTCTTCATCCTCGACGAGCCGACACGCGGGATCGACATGGGCGCCCGCGCCGCGATCTACGACGTGATCGCGGGGCTCGCGCGCGCGGGGATGGCGATCGTCGTCGTGAGCTCCGATCTCGAAGAGGTGCTCGGGCTCGCCAACCGCGTGCTCGTGATGGCCCGCGGTCGACAGCAAGGCATCCTCGAAAAGGCCGACGCGACGAACGTCGCCGTCATGGCGCTGGCGACCGCATGAACGCCGATCTCTTCCGGCTCGACGGCCGCATCGCACTCGTGACGGGAGCCGGCAGCGGGATCGGCCGCCGCCTCGCCGTCGGGCTCGCCGAAGCGGGCGCCGCCGTCGGCTGCTTCGATCTCCCCGGCGGAGCCGGTCTCGGGGAAACGGTCGCAGAGATCGCGGCGCTCGGCGGCCGCGCTCTCGCGCTCGAAGGCGACGTTACCGAAGGCGGCGAGCTCGAGCGTGCGGTCGCGACGCTCGAAAACGATCTCGGAGAACTCGAGATCGCGATCAACTGCGCCGGCATCGCGAATGCGACCGCCGCCGAAGAGATGCCGCTCGCGCAGTGGCAGCACATGCTCGACGTCAATCTCACGGGGATCTTTCTCTCGTGCCAGGCCGAAGCCCACGCGATGCTCCCGCGTAAACGCGGATCGATCGTCAACATCGCTTCGATGTCCGGCTCGATCGTCAATCGCGGCTTGTTGCAAGCGCATTACAACAGCTCGAAAGCGGGCGTCATCCATCTCACGAAGAGTCTCGCGATGGAATGGAGCGATCGCGGCCTGCGCGTGAACGCGATCAGCCCGGGCTACACGCTCACGCCGATGAACGCGCGGCCCGAAGTCGCCGAGCAGCGCAAACAGTTCGAGCGCGATACCCCGCTCGGCCGAATGGCGAGCGTCGACGAACTCGTCGGCCCCGCCGTGTTCCTCGCGAGCGACGCAGCGTCGTTCTGCACGGGCATCGATCTGATCGTGGACGGCGGGTTCGTCTGCTGGTGATCTCGCGCGCTCGCGCCGCGCGATAACCGGATGGCCCGCATTCACGAACTCCGGCTCATCGCGCGGATCGCGCAGATGTACTACGTCGAAGAGCTCAAGCAGGCCGAGATCGCGAAGCGATTGAGCATCTCGCAGACGAGCATCTCGCGCTATCTCAAAAAAGCGCACGCGGAAGAGATCGTCCGCATCTCGATCAACGCGCCGCGCGGTACCTACCCCGATCTCGAAGCGCGCTTGCGCGAGAGATACGGCCTCGGCGAAGTGGTCGTCGCCGAATGCGGCGAGGATCGCGACGAGCAGATCCTGACCTCGATCGGCGAAGCCGCCGCGCACTATCTCGTAACGACGCTAGAAGGCGACGCCGTCGTCGGTATCTCGTCATGGAGCGAGACGCTGCTGCGGATGGTCGATTGCATCTCACCCGCCGAAGCGCCCGCCGCGAAATACGTCGTGCAGATCCTCGGCGGGATGGGCAATCCGGGCGTCCAAGCGCACGCGACGAGCCTCACCACGCGGCTCGCGAACCTCACGCGCGCGACGCCGCTGCTTCTCTCGACGCAGGGCGTCGCCGCCTCGCTCGCGGCGAAACGCGCGCTTCTCAGCGGGCCCTTCGTACGCGCGACCGTCGCGCAATACGCGAACGTCACGACGGCGCTCGTCGGCATCGGCGCCGTCGAGCCCTCGAAACTACTCGCCGATAGCGGCAACGTCTTTACGACGGGCGAGCTCGCGAAGCTCGCGGAGCTCGGAGCGGTCGGCGATATCTGCCTGCATTTCTTCGGCGCCGACGGCCGTGCGATCGCGTCGCCGTTCGACGGCCGCGTCATCGGGATCGAATTGCCGGCGCTGATGCGCGTCAAGCGCGTCATCGGCGTCGCCGGCGGCGGCCGGAAGGTCGAGGCGATTCGCGGCGCGATGACCGGGTCGCTCATCGACGTGCTCATCACGGATCGCTTCACCGCCGAAAAACTTTTGCTACCGTAATCGATCCAGAGAGGACAGCGCGAACATGCAGCCGATCGCCACACGCTTCGAAGGCAAAGTCGTCGTCATCACCGGTGCGAGCCGCGGGATCGGTGAGGGCATCGCCGACCGATTCGCGCGCGAGGGCGCGACGGTCGTCCTGAGCTCGAACGAGGAGCGGGTTCACGACGTTGCGGAGAGCCTACGCACCTACGGCGGGATCGTCGATGCGCGCATCGTCGACGTCACGCAAGCCGCCGACGTCACCGCGTTCTACGATGCCGTCGCGGCGAAGCACGGCCGCATCGACGTGTCGATCCAAAACGCGGGCGTCATCACGATCAAGCCGCTTCCGGAGCTGAGCGAACGCGAATGGGACCTCGTGATGGACGTCAACGCGAAAGGCGTCTTCCTCTGCTGCCAAGCCGCCGCGAAGCATATGGTCGCGCAACGCTTTGGCCGGCTCATCAACACGGCCTCGGGCCAGGCGCGGCAAGGGTTCGTCTACACGCCGCATTACGCGGCGAGCAAATTCGGCGTCATCGGCATCACGCAGAGCCTCGCGAAGGAGCTCGCATCGAGCGGGATCACGGTGAACGCGTTCTGCCCGGGCATCATCGAGACCGATATGTGGGCTTACAACGATGCCGCGTGGGGAAAATTGCTCGGCGATTACGCGCCGGGCGAGCTGATGGCCGAGTGGGTGCGCGGCATCCCGATGAAACGCGCCGGAACGACCGGCGACGTTGCGGGGCTCGTCGCCTTCCTCGCATCCGACGATGCGTCGTATATCACGGGCCAGACGATCAACGTCGACGGCGGCCTCATCATGTCGTGAATCAGGGGCAGTCGCGCCGCGGAGCTCGGGCCGCGACCGGAACCGCGATCGGGCGGGGCTGCGGGGCCGTCAGGTCCAGGAATTTTCGGATCAGGCGCTTGAACATGATTGTCATTCTTACGTCGAACGGGTACCATGTCCCGCAACGGCGCGTACGGCACCGCGTCGGCTCGCAGCACGCTTCTCGGAAAGGTCGTATCGATGCATGAAACTGCGCTCGCAGCTCTTCCGAAGAACTATCGCATCGTGTACGACGTCGTGTACGAAAGTGGGCTTGGCAAGCATCTGAGCGTCAGCGAGATCTTCGCGCGGACCACGGCGCAGCGGCCGGGCACCGGGTTTTCGACGGTCTATCGCGCGCTCTCTCGCCTGCGCGACCTCGGCTTGATCGCGGAGATCGTCGTCCCGGGCTCGGATTCGGCGACTTACGAGCCGCTCGGGGAAGATCACGCGCACTTCCACTGCCGCACGTGCGGTCGCATCGAAGACGTCGCGTTCGCGGTGCCGCCGGCAACCCTCGCCGCGCTCTCGGCGACGACCGGCTTCGGGATCGAATCGGGCGTCGTGACGTTCGAAGGCGCGTGCGGTTCGTGCGTCGCAGCGGCCTCGCCCGCGACCGCTTCGCCCTAACCGCGGTTCCGCGTTCCGGGCGGGTAGGAACGTACGATGGATGCTACCGAGGTCGAACGCGCGCACGCGAAATCCGCCGGCCTTCGCTACGTCGACGATCGCGGGCCCGGGATCTCGCGCAAGCGCAGCGGATCCTCGTTCGCGTTCTTCGATCCCAAGGGGAAGCGCATCTCCGATGCGGTCGAGATCGCGCGCATCAAAGCGCTCGCCATCCCGCCCGCGTACGAAGACGTCTGGATCTGCCCCTCGGCGACGGGGCACGTGCAGGCGACCGCGCGCGACGCCAAGGGCCGCAAACAGTATCGCTATCACAAGCGCTGGCGCGAAGTCCGCGACGCGACGAAATACGAGGATACGATCGCGTTCGGCGCCGCGTTACCGTTGCTTCGCGCGCGCATCGAACGCGACCTCAAGGCGACGGAGATGACGCGCGATCGCGTGCTCGCGGCGATCGTGCGGATGCTCGACGAAACGCACATCCGCGTCGGCAACGAGACCTACGCGCGCGACAACGGTTCGTACGGCCTCACGACGCTTCGTAATCGGCACGTCAGCGTCTCGGGCGAGAAACGTATACGACTGAAGTTTCGCGGGAAGAGCGGCGTCGAACACGCGGTGACGATCGAAGATCGCCGCGTGGCCAAGACGATCAAACGCTGCCAGCATCTGCCGGGCGAACATCTCTTCACGTACGTCGATGATGCGGAGGTCGCGCACGCGATCGAATCGAGCGACGTCAACGCGTACCTGCGCGAGACGATGGACGGCGATTTTACCGCGAAAGATTTTCGTACGTTCGCTGCGAGCGTCATCTGCGGCGTCGAGCTCGAGAAACTCGGCCGCTCGACGACGGTCGCCGAAGCGAAGAAGAACGTCACCGCAGCGATCACGGTAACGGCGAAAGAGCTCGGCAACACGCCGACCGTCTGCCGCAAATCCTACGTGCATCCCGCGATCGTCGAAACGTATCTCGACGAGTTCTCGCTCGCGATGCCGCAGGTCCGCGTCTCCGCGAAGACGGCCGGCCTCACCGCAGACGAACGGCGCGTGCTCGCCTTTCTCGCCGCGGCTCAGAATCGCGACGAACACGCGAACCGCGTCGCGCTGCTCGAACGCTCGGTCGATGCGGCGAAAGGCGCCGCACCGAAGAAACGTTCGAAGCGTCCCGAGCGTCGGAAACGAGCCGACGCGTAGGCGAGGCCTACGGCGAGAGGCGCACGATTCGCCAGGCAGCGCCCTCGCGCTCGTAGGCGACGCGATCGTGCACGCGGCTCGGCCGGCCCTGCCAGAACTCGAACGCGCGCGGCGCGACACGATAGCCGCCCCAGTATGCCGGGCGCGGCACGTCGTCGCCCGGGAAGCGCGCTTCTTCGGCGGCCATCCGGTCTTCGAGGAACGCGCGATTCGCGACGACCTCGCTCTGATTCGAAGCCCAGGCGCTCAGACGATGGCCGCGCGGGCGCGTCGCGAAATACGCGTCCGATTCCGCGGACGTCAGGCGCGCGACCTCACCCTCGATCCGTAACTCGCGTTCGAGTGCCGGCCAGTAGAAGAGCAGCGCCGCGAGCGGATTGCGCTCGAGTTCGTGCCCTTTGCGGCTCTCGTAATTCGAGAAGAACACGAAGCCGCGTTCGTCGTAGCCGCGCAGCAGCACGATGCGTAGCGACGGCATGCCATCCGCGCCGACCGTCGCGAGCGCGACCGCATTCGCTTCGTTCTTGCCCTGCGTTTCGAGCGCTTCGTGCATCCAGCGCTCGAATTGGGCGTGGGGATCGTGCGCTACGCTCGCTTCATCGAGGGCGTTCTTCTCGTAACTCTGCCGGGAATCGCGGACCGCTTGCTGATCGCTCATATCGCGTCATTCGACGCTTCGGTCGCACACAAGCTCCCGCAACGGGGGAACTTCTTTTCGGCGAGCGGTACCCCGAGCGCATGGCGTTTGCAAATCCGATCGCACTCATGCGCGAGCTCACGCCCGTGCAGCGCCGGACGTTCGTCGCCGCGTTCCTCGGTTGGACGCTCGATGCGTTCGATTTCTTCCTCGTCGTGTTCGTCATCTCGGCGATCGCGCGCGACTTCCACCTCTCGATCGTATCGACCGGTTTCGCGATCACGATCACGCTGCTCTTACGACCGCTCGGAGCGCTGATCTTCGGCGTCGTCGCGGATCGGTACGGACGGCGCGGTCCGCTGATGATCAACATCGTCGTCTATTCGGCCGTCGAGCTCGCATCGGGATTCGCTCCGAATTTTACCGTCTTCCTGATCTTGCGCTCGATCTACGGTATCGCGATGGGCGGCGAATGGGGCATCGGCGCGGCGCTCGCGCTCGAATCGCTCCCCGCGCACGCGCGCGGCGCGTTCTCCGGAATCTTGCAGCAGGGATACGCCGTCGGTTATCTGCTCGCGGCGGTCGCGTATTACGCGGTCTTCCCGCACTTCGGCTGGCGCGGCATGTTCGTCGCGGGCGTGCTTCCCGCACTGCTCGTGCTCTACATCCGGTCCTACGTTCCGGAGTCGGAGGTCTGGCGCGAACGCGCGCGCCGACCGAAGGCGAAGCGCGAGAATCTCGCGTCGTCGTTCGGACGGCAGCCGTGGCTCTATCTCTATGCGATCGCGCTTATGGCGGCGTTCAACTTCATGTCGCACGGCTCGCAAGATCTCTACCCGACGTTTCTGGAAAAACAGCGCGGCTTCGACGTCGGAACGGTCGCGCTCGTTACGATCGTCGCCAATCTCGGCGCGATCGCAGGCGGATCGCTCTTCGGTGCGCTCTCGCAAACGCTCGGACGCAGGCGAACGATCGCGACCTCCGCGCTCGTCGGCATCCTCGCGATCCCGCTCTGGGCGTTCGCGCCTTCGGCGGCACTGCTCGCGGTCGGCGCGTTCGTGATGCAATTTTTCGTGCAGGGCGCGTGGGGCGTCGTCCCCGTGCATCTCAACGAGCTCTCGCCCGGCGACGTTCGCGCGACGTTCCCGGGCTTGACGTATCAACTCGGCAACCTCATCGTCTCGGGCGCCCTGCAATTCGAAGCCGCCTTTGCGGCGACGATGCGCACGCCGAGCGGCGGCGAGAATTACGCGCGCGCGCTCGCGATCATCATGTGCGGCGTTTTCGTGACCGTCGCGGTACTCGCGCTCGTCGGGCCGGAACGCCGCGGCGTCGCGTTCGCAGACGACTGACGACTAGAGCCGGCCCGTTCCGAGCGCGGCGAGGAACGTTACGAGCATCAGGATGCCGCCGCCGAGCGCGAGCGGCAAGCTCCCGTCGACGCGCTGCCGCTGCCACACGGTCGCCCGCGCGAGGCCGCGAAACGCGTCGCTGAGTTCGCTGGCGTCGCTCGCTCCGATGTACTGCCCGCTACCGTTCTGGGCGATCGTTCGCAGCGACGCGACGTCGAGTTCGGCCGGGTCCGAGGTGCCCGGGATCATCTCGCCGCTATCGCTCGATCCGACGCCGACCGTCTCGATGCGCACGCCTTGCGCACCGATCGTCTGCGACGCGGCGAGCGGATCCGCGCCGCGATTGTTCACGCCGTCGGTGAGCAGCACGATGACGCGCGCGCCTTTGATCGGCATTTCCTGAGCCGCGAGCTGCAGGGCGTCGCCGATCGCCGTCGCGCCGTCGGGCGCCGGGATGCGATCGATCGCATCGCGCACCGCGTCGAGATCGGCGGTGGGCGCGAGTTGCGCGATAGCTCCCGTCGAGAACGTCACGAGCCCGATCCGCGTCCCGCTCGGCACGGAATCGACGAACGTGCGCGCTGCGGCCTCCGCCGCCTGCGCGCGCGTCGGATCGACGTCCTCGGAACGCATCGAACCCGACGTGTCGATGCACAGCACGACCGTCGTATCGTGCGACGGGACGTTCGCGACGAAGTGCGGGCCCGCCACCGCGACCGCGAGCGCGCACGCGGCGATGAGAAAACCCGCGAAGAGCGCCTGACCCGGGAGCCGCGCCGGCCGTAAGGCATCCAGCGCGAACGCGAGGTTGGAATAGACGAGCGCTTGCCCCGCCCGCCTGCGACTCGTGAAGCGGAAGAGCCATGCGACGAGTGCGACCGCGAGAATCGCGAGCACGAGCCAGCCGGGATGCGCGATCGTCATCGTGGCCACACGAATTCGAAGTGCCGTCGGCCGCTTCTTCTTCCGCGACGCGCGGAAGCGCGACACGTCGCGGACCACCCGGACGACGGGCACAGGTATCCGCCGCCGCGCCGTCGCCCTACCATGCCATGCTTTGACTTCTCACCAACCTCACACGAGCGGGTCTCGCTCGGATTACGAAGACGGAGTACGCGCCGCTCCCGACCGTCTACGACCGCCTCTTTCCGAAAGGCACGTGGCTCACGGCGCCGCGGCGCGACGACAAGCGAGATGGAAGGGAACGGCTCGGCGAACCGCCGCCCGAGCACTCGGAAGCGAACGACGGCTAGCAGCCCGCTTCTGCTCCGTTTCGATAGCGATGCGCGACATCTTCGACATCTCCGATCGTGCCCGACCGCACGGCGTTACGGCCGCCTCTCCGCGGCCGCATCGACGCAAACGGCGAAGGCGAGGTGCGAGAGCAATGCGGCGGCACGTTCCTCGCGCGAGTAGCGAAACCACTCACGCCCGAGATGCGCGGCCGGGATCAAGGCGGCGTCGCTGAGCAACCACACGGCGACGCCGTAGACCAGACCCTTCGCAGCGCCGATCACCGGCACGCGCGGTTTGAGCGTGCGGTAGAGCGCGGCGAAGCCACACCCGAACGCGTAATGGATCGCGCGTCCCGTCAGGCGCGGGCGCTCGCGCACGAAGGCAATCGGTTGGTGTGGTGCGAGGCGGCGCACGCAAGAAACGATTGCCTCCGTTTCCTCATCGACGTCGTCGCTAGGATGATGGCGATCGAGTCGGACCGACGACACGAGATAGGCGAGGTCCATTGCGAGCGATCCACCAAGGCCGCCGACGATCGTTCGGGTCATACGTGCGCCGCAGCGCCCTCTTTGCGTTGATGGAGGATGATCGCGTTGCCGTCGGGATCTTGCCCGAACGACATCAGGCAGACGCCCGTCTCCGTCACGTCGCTCAGCACCGCCCCGCGCGATCGAAACTCCGGAACCGCCGTACGCAGATCGTCGACCGCCAGCATGACCGTTACGCCCGGTTTCCCGTCGTCCGGACGCCAGACGCCGAACGTCGAGCCGTCGGCGAGTTCGAATTCGGCGCCCTGCTCGCTCTTGGAGGTCGGTTTCATGCCGAGGACGTCGCGATAGAACGCGAGCGAGCGCGCCACGTCGCTCGTGAGATAGACCGAGATATCGATCCCGGTGATGGTCGCGGTGGCTTGCGTCTGCTGCATGATGGTCTCCGTTCGGTAGCGAGGATTTGCGGATCGTAACACGCCATATATGACATATGATGTCAGGTATGGCGCACGTGTGAAGGCCGATCGTCTCATCGCGCTTCTCCTCGCGCTCAACAACGACGGCAAGCGTTCGGCCGCCGCGCTTGCCGACGAGCTCGAAGTCTCCACGCGAACGATCTACCGCGATACCGATTCGCTCGCCGCAGCGGGCGTCCCGATCTCGGCCGAACGCGGAGCGCAGGGCGGAATAGTCCTCGCCGATTCGTACCGACGCACGCTCGCGCGTTTCGACGAGGCCGAGTTGCGCGCGCTCTTCGTCTCGACCGACGACGTTCTGGGCGACGTTGGGATCGCGAGCCGGCGCGGCAGTGCGCTCGCCAAACTCGCGGGTTCGCTCTCACCGAGCGCGCGCGGCGCCGTCTCGCGGGATCGCGGCCGCGTGCACGTCGATCCGCGCGGCTGGTCGCCCGCCGCCCAGCCGCTCGAAACGCTCGCCATCCTGCGCGACGCGGTCTTCGCGGACCGCAGCGTCGCGATCGGCTATCGCGGGCGCGACGGCGCGCTCGGCACACGATCGCTCGAGCCGTACGGCCTCGTCGCGAAAGCCGGCATCTGGTATCTCGTCGCGCGCGACGGCGAGACGATCAAAACGTTTCGCGTGCAGCGCGTCACGAGCGTTCGCGTCCTCGACCAGCGCTTCAAACGACCGAAAGATTTCGACGTCGGCACGTATTGGAAGAGCGCGGCCGCGGCGATAGCGCCCGACGTGCCGTGCGTCGCGACCGTGCGCATGAGCGAGATCGCACTCTCGTACGCGCGCGTCTATCTGCGCATCGAATCGGAGGCTCGTGCTCCCGACGATCCGGATGCATGGATCGTTCGCGTCACATTCCCCTCGGCGGAAGCCGCACTCTACGAAGCGTTCGGCTGGAAGAGTGCGACCGTGCTCGAACCGCGCGAGCTGCGCGAGCAGATCGTCGCGCGCGCACGCGCAATACTCGCCGACTATACCGACGGCACGCCCGATCGTCTATGCTAGCGAGAGATGATGAGCAACGACGCGTATGCGAGCGGCTGAGCGAGCTCGCGAAGGAGAGGCCGTGCCTTCAGAGTTCTTGGGGCACCTTTCGTCTCGACGGCGCGCGCTCTCCATCGCGCTCGCGCTGGCCGTCGTCACGATGCCAACGTATGGCATCACGGAGACCGGTGCTTCCCTCGCGGCACACGAGGTTCGAACGATCGTCCTTACGTACGGCTCGTGTTTCGCTTCGTGCCCATCATACGAACTTTCGTTCGCTTCCGACGGCGGCGTTACGTATCACGGCTTGATGTTCACTCGTGGCGAGACATACCGAATGCGTATCGACGAACACCGGTTCATGCGTGCCGTCGGAGCGCTCGATCGCTACGGGTTGCTCGTTCCACGATATCGATCACCTTCACAAACGGGACGGTCGTGAATACGGTTTCATACACGAAGAACGTCGAAGACGACGTTTGGAAAGCGGCAGACATGCTCGACGGCATGGTCGCCGGCGTCTGCGGTCGGCAGCGTGTCATCGAGCCGACACAGCCGAGGTTCACCGGGAGGGATGACCCGATCGATCTCCGGCCGTGCCGCCGCGGCCGCTATCGCATGCAGCACGCAGAAATTTCGCCGAGCATCCTAAACGCCGGATCTGGATAACGATCTCGAAGCACGCCTCGACGTTCTACCACGTCGCGGCGGGAAGCGTCGATCTCTCTTTGATCAAGCTATGCAAAACACGAAGCCGCTCTGGGAGGCTGAGGCGTCTTTCGAGACGGGCACGTCGCTAAGACATCGTCGTACGAGATGGGTCTGAGCGACGACGTTTGGGAAGCGGCGCTCATGCTGGATGGCGCAGGCGCCGACGTACGTGGTTGGCGACGCATCGCCGAAGCGCCGCGCGAAGCGATTGGCGGAACCTACAGTCCGTTCAATACGATCGCTTGCCGCCCAATCGCGGTTCTGCGTTCGGCGGATCGAGCGATCACCGGGTCGTCGGGATCGACGATCAGAAGCCCGGCACATGGCGAAATGCATCGAACAGAACTCGCGCTGACGTGCGGCACCCCACGTTTACCGTGCATGAAACGCGTCGCATCCTCGTCGACGCGCCGATCGCGGCCGCGATCGTGCCCGAAGCGTTGACGAGCGCGCGCTTCGCGAGTCCCGCGCCGCGGCCGGTTCGCGACGACGAGCGCCTCTACATCAGCGGCGCGTTCACGGTCGCCGAACTCGAACGTATCGCGCGCTGGGCGCGCGGCGAACCACCACGTTTTCTCGACGATTCGAATCGTTAAGGCCGTTTTAATCTCGCGT
>CAZZYZ010000008.1:0-34083 GCA_964658425.1 Vulcanimicrobiota bacterium
CGGCGATGATCTCGACGTTGGAGCTGACCGGGCCGTCTTCACCGACGCTCGCCTCTCGGCGAGCCGCGACGGGATTCTTCACGATCACGTAGCGCGGGCACTCGGGACCGTTGGGCTCGTTGCAATAGCCGCGGACGCACGTGGCGCCCGCACGCACGAAGAGCGCGGGCGCCGCACGTTTCGCGAGGCGCAGCATCGCGAACGACATCTCGCGGATCTCCCACTGCGCGTTATTGCACGTGCGCAGCGAGAAGTAGTCGAGCAGCGCGCGGGCGTTCGCGGTGATCACGATCTGCGTCTCCGCGGCGTTGGGAAGCGCGAAGCGCGCGTCCTCGGCCGGGATCCCCGCGGCGGCGGCGGCACCGTAGAACGCGGCGATCTCGTCCATCAGCGCGGTGAAGCGCGCCGCGATATCGGGCTCGGCCGCGATCGAGGGCGGCGTGATGTATTCGAAGGGCCCTTTGAGCGGGATGTAGCGCTGGCTCTTCTGCTCGTAGGACATGTGCCGATGGCGCACGAGCTGGTGCGTCAGCGCGCGCGAGACGCCGCTCACGCCGAAGGTGAATTGCGTGTGCTCGAACGTCGAGAGATGCCCCGCATCTCGCACGCGCCCGACCATCTTGACGATATCCTCGCGCGACCAATTCTCGTCGATCGAGGCGACGTCGCGCGGGCTATAGCAGTTGCGCGCCGCGGTCGCGACCGACCGTTCGGGATCGGGGGAGTGCGAGAGGAGCACGACCTTGAGCGCCATCCGCAATCGCTTCGGGTACCCGCCGCGGGCTCCCTCAGAGGTGCGGCGATTCGCACGGCGACGGAGAGTCCGCCGCCGCATCGACGCTCCGCTCGACATGCGCATGTGACGTCGCCGGCCGACGAATCGCGTCGCGCGGAACCGTCGACAAATCGACTCCGCCTAGCTCGCCCAAGCGTTCGGCGATGGCGCTCGCCAAATCTCGCGGATCTGGATTTTCCGCCGTAAGCGCCGACCGCAGAATGTCGCGGGCCTCATCCTCCACCGAGCGGCCATGCAGCGTGGCACGCGCCCGAAGGCGGCGCTCGGTGATACCGTCGATGTTTCGGATCGTTATTACGGCCATTTGGACCTCCGTACGTTAAGGACTTCATACTAGTTCGCGCCTGTTCACGACTCTTTCGTAGGCTGAACGTAACTGTTGCCTAGCCCTGGGTGACTCGAAAGTCTCGCAGGATGGAAGAGCTCGGACTATGCAAAACGCTCCGGCATGCGTCCGCTCGAGTCGGTGTGCGTGTTTGCCGGGCCATCCTTGCCGCTCGCCGACCGGATCGCGTTGCCCGGCGTAACGTATCTGCCTTCGGCCGGCCGCGGCGACGTCGAGACGGCCTCGGAGCGCTACCGGCACGTGCTGCTCATCGACGGGGTGTTCGGCGAACGGCTCGCGCCCTCGCCGCGCGAAGTCGCCGAGGCGAGCCGACGGACGCGCGTCTACGGTGCGGCGAGCATGGGCGCGCTGCGCTCCGCGGAGTGCCGAACGTTCGGCTGCACCCCGCTCGGGATCGTCGCACGCTGGTACGCGAGCGGGACGATTGACGGCGACGACGAGGTCGCGATCGTCATGCATCCCACGCGCGAGATCGCGCTCAGCGTGCCGTCCGTAAACGTTCGTTACACCGCACGTCTCGCGGTGAAGCGCGGCATCCTCACCGTAGCGGAAGCGAACGGCTGGGTGCGCGACGCGCGCGAGAAGATCTTCTATGCCGATCGCACCTGGGAGAACGCGGTCGAGTACGCGCCGGAACGCGCGCGCGACACGCTCCTCGCCCTCGGCGAACGACGAGGCGATCTCAAGCGGATGGACGCGGCCTTCGCTCTGCGCTGCGTGCGACGTGTCGCCGAACGAGACGGTGTTGCCGAACGCAGCATGAGCTCTCCGAAAATTGCGTTGACGGCTCGACCCGACTCGCGATGACGAACGATAGATCTCGAGCTCCGGGAAATGCCTTGTGAGTGCAGCCGATTTAGCGGACGCGCTTCGTCGCCCGGCGTTCGTTACCGAAGGAAGTGTCGATCGATGCCGGCCGATCTCGGAGATGCTCGAGCTCGTCCCGAAGCTCTGTCGGCAATTCAACATCACCCGGATCGCAGATCTCACCTACCTCGATCGCGCCCGTCTGCCCGTGATGAACGCGATCGTGCCGCAATCGGCCGACCTCATCAGCACCTACAACGGCAAAGGAGCGACGCGCGAGCACGCGATCGTCGGCGCGGTGATGGAAGCCGTCGAGCGACAAGCCGCCGCTCGCGAGCCAAGCGAAATTCGAATATTCTCGAGTTCAGAGTACGCGGCCGATCGCGTCGGCCTCGATGCTTTACGCTGCGAATTCTTCCCGACGGAACCGATCCCGTACGTCCGCGGCATCGATCTCGCGACGCTGACGCCGGTATGGCTGCCGCAAGCCGTCGTTACCATGCCGTTCTACGGCTTTCGACTCTATCGCCAACCGACCACCAACGGACTCGCTTCGGGCAGCTCACTCGTCGAAGCGACCCATCAAGCCCTTTTCGAGCTCATCGAACGACACATCTTCTCTCTCACACACTTCCGCGCCCACGTTATGCCAAGACTGTCGATCGGCGACTTCTTAGGAACTTACGATGGCGCGTGGACAACAATAATGGCTGACGACCCGGTTGGCAAAAGGCTTTTGTTTCCAACAGGTGATCGCGAACTCGACGACTATGTTTCCTCGATCTACCGTACAGGAATTGCTCTGTCTATTGTTTTCGTACAAACAAGCACATTGCCAGCCTTAGCCGTAGCGGTCGTTAGCGAACGTGAAACAAACCGCGCTCACCTTGGTATGTCGTGTTCTTGGTCTTCAAGACAAGCCGCTTGGCGCGCCGTTACCGAAGCAATGCAGAGCCGAGTCGGCGACACGAGCGGCGCGCGCGAAGACCTCAACGAGATCGGTACAGTCGGCGATACCCTTACCAGTCGGCACGATAAGTTGCCCAACGGTCGTTGGTTTTTTGATGCGCGTCAGCCAAACACCGAGCTTATCGAGGTTGCTAAAAACTTTCCTCACGATCTCACCGCTCAGATTACGCTCACCCTATCATCTCTCCGCCAAGCCAACATCGGTCGCGTCTACGCAGTGGATCTCACACCCGCTGACTCTTCAGTCGCCATCGTCCGCGTCATCGCTCCAGATTTAGAGACCGCCATTCTGGACGGCCGCATCGGACCAAGCATGTTGGCACTTTTGAACGATGTTTCACCCGCTGCTAGGGAACACTTCGCTCGAACCACTCAAAGTAGCTAATACCGGCTACTTCGACAATGAAAAGCTAAGTATTGTAGCCCGCGTTACTGCAAAGCCATTAAATAAAGTGTTAACTACTTTATACGCTCTTCTGCCGCCACCGGAATCGATAACTGACGCTCAAACACTCTCACGCTTTTCTTATCCACTCTTCTAAGCGAGGCTCGATCTCAATGCTTCCAGTCGATGTGCCTACCACGTACTCTACCGAACAGCTGACGGTCTCGGCGTTCGCCGCTCCCGAGCGAATCCCCAACTCAAATACCACGATCGCGGCTCGCTACTTCTTAGCTCGCATTCTTAGAGATAAATCGACACGTGATAGCCTTCGCGCGCTCCATGCGAGTAAATTCAGGTCGGAACTTTCCTCCTGGAGCGCAGTCAACAATACTCAACGTACGGGACTCGCGCGACTTATCAATACGAACGTCGATGATGTTACTTCAATCCGAGTAGCAGATGTGGATGCGGTCATCGCGGAAGTCGTGCGTCTTGCTTCAGATAGGTACGACTCAGACACGACCAAGTCGAAGACGGTCGCCTTTTTTGGATTGGATGTGCTCTCGCTAATGTATGTAAATCACCCGCCGACGCCACCGAAGACGTAGCACTTTGAACTAATTCGACAGGTATGGTCTTAAAGCGACGAGACAACAAACGAGCGTTCGGTGACGATTACGTCGCCCAATACTTTTAAGCCTCGTACTTCGCTTTGATTTATTTGACACGGCGAAGATTGTGAAGATCAGGGAGCTTCTGCCGACACATCAGCAGACACGCGATCGCTTTTTCTTAAGTAAGAACGTACGCGTCAAATCAGGTCGCATAGGAACCATCGTTGCACTAACTTTCGACCTGAGTAGGCGCACATTCGTAGGTCGCGGTTGGCTGTTAAGTGTAGTTCTTATCGAATACATCCGGTAGAGGCGTTTTCGAAAGGTGCATTGCCGTGGCCGATCTTGAAATCTCTGACCTTGCGAAAATCTTTTTCAGTATCGTCCTCACAGACTCGACGGTGCGAACGAAGTTGCGACACGAGCAACTCTCCGGCGGTGAACGCGAAGCGAAGGATTTAGAGCTTCAAGATCCAGGCCGCGCAGAGCGTTTCATCACAATCGTGAACGAAGCGCTCGGTGATATCGGGCGGCTTCAGAGGCACGACGTTGATCGATTCATCGAGGCATTACTAGATCTCGCTCGGAAGGCAGAAACGATCGACGATCGCCCGATCGCTTCGGAAAACGTCGTACAATACTTTGGTATCACCATAACCAGTCTCATCAATCTTGGACATGGCGGTTGATCTGCGTTAAAAGATCTGGAAGCTCACCGAGTGCGTGCACCGCTTTCGAAAAAGACCATTCGCTACCTTCACGAAAAAGCTGTCCGAAACGTAGCCCATCGAGTGATCGCTTAAGGGACGTTTTGTGCGCGTCTGGATCAACGCGGAACCCTTGAGACATACTTTGGAGACGATTCGCATTAGCCGCACCCATGAAATTCGCTGATAGCTCAAAGAGTCGCGCTTCAAAAGCTAAAATGACCGCACATTCGAGAATGAGTGCCAGCCCTTGCACGTGTGAGCCAGCGAGCATCGAACTAGCGCGCTGCAAAAGCCGTGCGCTACGCATCGGATTTGTCGACCTCGCGCGATAAGCAACATACGTAGAACTCGATATGATGAGGATTCGGTCACCCGAGGTCTCCGCATGCTCGAGCGCTATCTCTTCCAGGGCAGCGGCGATTACGAAATTACCGCTTGTCTCGGCGCAGAATATTTCCGCATGATCGAGGTGATTGTAGAGCCACGCGTCTGCCGTGCCTTCGGCGAGCCGGCGCGCTTCGCGTATCGCCGTATCGCGAGCCGCAAACGTTTCCGGAGATGTCATAGTGTACGCCATTGCTGCCGCATAGACGACTGCAGCATACGCGCGTGTCCAGGCGTCGTCGGTATCTCGAGCCGCCGTCCGCGCACGTTCTGCATAAGATAAAAAATCCTCGCCCATTCGTTGATTCAGCGCGATAATGGCAGCACCCGTGAGCGCACGCACCAACGACTTGGGCTCCATTTCCGCATGCTCCAATGCCCATCGCAAGCGAGTACTACCTTCTCTGAGCGAACCTAGTATGATCCAATATCGCGCAAGGTTCGCACAAATGAGCATGGCCGGCTTTGCGAGGGCTGGGTTTGCATCGCCGGTATCGAGAGCCGTTCTTACGTTGTCCGCATCGATCGTCAGACGCTCGAGCCAGACATCCTGTCCGCTTGTGCGGAGGCTCGGCTCGGCGTGTGACGTTAGCATCGCGAAATACTCGACATGCGCGCGACGCATCGTTTCGAGTTCGCCGCTTTGCTCCAGCATTTCGACTGCATAGGCACGAATCGTCTCGAGGAAAGAGAATCGTTCGCCGAAATCACCCGGTCGTTGAACAAGCGACTTATCGAACAAATTTGCGAGCAGACCGAAGATGTCTCGCGAGTCGAGTCCGCTGCCTGACGTTACGATCTCCGCCGCTTCGACCGTCCAGCCGCCGGAGAAAATGGCAAGTCGACGGAAAAGTATCTGTTCTTGCTCGGAGAGCAAATCGTAGCTCCACGCTACGAGGCCCCGCAACGTTCGGTGCGGAGACGTTCCTCCGGCGGCAAGCGGCGGGAGTAGCTCGAAACGCCTGCCGATGAGATCAACGAGGACGGAGGGCGGATACACATTCGAGCGTGCTGCTGCAAGCTCGATCGCGAGCGGAAGACCGTCGAGATGCATGCATAATCGAGCAATCTCGCGGCGTTCGGGTGCTGCATAACGCACTCCCTGCGACACGATACGCGCTCGTTCCAAGAAGAGAGCGACCGCCGGCGAATCTTCGAGACTATCGATTGATGGGAGTCGGTCGAAATTTGCGTTTACGGCTAGCGGTTGCAACGAGTACACGCGCTCGCCCGGCGTCCGCAACGCTTCGCGACTTGTTGCCACTATCTTAACATTCGGGCATGCATGTTCGATATCGCTGACGAGGTGCGAGGCGGCTTCGACGACGTGTTCGCAGTTATCGAAAACGAGCAGCGCTCGCCGCTTTGTGAGATGCTCGACGAGCGTCTCGCGTGCAGTTTTTGCATGGCGTTCTCCAAGCGCTAGCGCCGAGGCTGCGGCTTCGGCAAGCCGTCCCGGATCGCCGATTGCTGCAAAGGGCACGAACCAGACGCCGTCAGACCAATTTTGAAGTTCTTCGCTTGCGAGCGCCAACGCCGTACGCGACTTCCCGACGCCACCCGGACCGCAAAGCGTAAGCACTCGCGACTCGGCTAGCAACGAGCGCATCTCCGCGAGCTCGGTCGTGCGGCCGACGAATGACGTAAACTGCCGCGGAAGATTCGTCGCTGGTTGCGATGGATCGCGGAACGCGGGAAAGCGTGTACGCTTTCCCGCCGAATCGAGCTGAAATATCTCCGTAAGCCGCTCGCCCTCAAGCTGCAAAGAGCCGATCGACGTTAATGAAAGCTCTGTAGGCAATGTGCTTGCGAGCAGCATGGCAACGCTCTGGGATACGACCGTCTGGCCGCCGTTGCACAGCGCGACGAGGGCCTTGATCGCATCGATCGAGGCGCCTACATAGCGGCCGCCGGCCGCATTCGCCGATCCCGCATGGAGGGCGATACGGACCGGAAGATCGTCGACCGCGGTCCACGTCTCCGCATCGAGTTGCGTGCGTACGTCATGCGCCGCGACCGCGGCGTCGTGCGCGCGTTCGAACACGGCGTGAAACGCGTCGCCCGCGGCCTCGAAGACGATGCCGCCATGCTTTTCGATCGTCGAACGGACGATCGCGTCGTGACGGCGCAGTGCGTCGCGCATCGCGACATGGTGGCGCTCCCAACGCGCCGAGCTTCCTTCGATGTCGGTGAACAGAAACGTCAGCGTCCCGCCCGGCAGATCGCTCATCCGCTCGTCGACACGGCCGTTACGCGGGCTCCGGTTTTTTCGCGAGCACGCGTGCGGGATTGCCGACGACGCGATCGCCCGCGGCGACGTCGCGCAGCACGACCGACCCCGCGCCCGTCATCGCGCGATCGCCGATCGAAAGCGGCGCGACGAGCGACGAATTCGAGCCGATGAAGACGTCCTTGCCGATCGTCGTGTGATGCTTCTCGCGGCCGTCGTAATTGCAGGCGATCGTGCCCGCGCCGACGTTCGTGCGTTCGCCGATCGTCATGTCGCCGAGATACGTGAGGTGCGCGGCCTTCACGCCGGGCGCGAGCGTCGCATGCTTCACCTCGACGAAGTTGCCGATCCGCGCGCCCGTGCCGATCGCGGCCTCACCGCGGATGTGCGCCCATGGCCCGATAAGCGCGAAATCGCCGACCGCGCTATCGATGACGACGCTATCCGCGACGATGGCGTGCTCGCCGACGCGCGCGTTCTGCAAACGCGAATTCGGGCCGATCTCGCTCTGCGCGCCGACGTGCGAGCCGCGGCCGATCGTCGTGTTCGGTAAGATCGTGGCGTCGGCCGCGATCGTGACGCCGGGTTCGAGATACGTCGTCGCGGGATCGACGATCGTAACGCCCGCGCGCATGTGCCGCGCGCAAAGTCGTGCGCGTAATGCCGCGCTCGCGGCGGCGAGTTCGACGCGATCGTTGACGCCGAGGACGCTCGCGTAGGCGGGCGCGACGACCGGCACGATGCCGAGCCCGAGGCGCGCGAGCTCGCGGATCGTATCGGTGAGATAGTATTCGCCCTGCGCGTTGTCCGGACGCAGATCCGCGATCGCGGCGCGCAGCTTCGCTTCGTCGAACGCGTAGAGCCCCGCGTTCATCTCGTCGAGTTCGAGTTCGTCCGGCGTCGCGTCGCGCGCTTCGACGATGCGGCCGACCCGGTCTCCGTCACGCACGATGCGCCCGAAGCTCGAGGGCAGCGGCATCCGCGCGGTGACGAGCGCCAGCGCGAGCGCCTCCGTGCGCGCGTCGATCGCGGCGCGAACGAGCTCGGCCTCGACGAGCGGCATGTCGCCGTTGACGACGAGCAGCGTCGCATCGCCGAGCGGTGCGAGCCGCGCGAGCGCGGCCTGCGTCGCGTGGCCCGTGCCGAGCTGCGGCTCTTGCAGCACGGCTTCGATCGCATCGTGCCCCGCGTCGGCCGCGACCGCATGCACGTGATCGTGGATGTCGGGATTCGTAACGATCGCGACCTCCGTGACGCCCGCATCGCGCAGCGCGTGCAAGACGTACCAGAGCATCGGCTTGCCGCAGAGCTCGTGCAGCACTTTCGGGCGCGCGCTCTTCATGCGCGTGCCTTTGCCGGCTGCCAGGACGACGGCGCGGATCGTGCGGCTCACGCCGCCTCTCCCTTCCAGGCTGCGAGTTCGGCGTTCGTCGCACCGCCGAGCCCATCGAGCGCCACGCGCAAGCGCTCGCGCACGAGCTCGCGCCCGAGCACGGCCATCGCGCCGAAGAGCGGGACCGATTGCGCGCTGCCGGTCATCGCGACGTAGAACGGGCGCGTCACGTCGCGCAGCTTCGTGTTCGTGAGCTCCGCGATGCGGCGCAGCGTCGCTTCGATGCCGACCGCATTCCATTCCGGCAGCGCGTCGAGCATCGTCTGCGCGAGCACGAACGCGCGCCGCACGACGTCGCGCTCGAGCTTGCCGCGCAACACGTCTTCCGGCGCGACGGGCAACCGGCCCGCGAAGAAGAACGCGCACAGCGCACCGAGATCGGAGAGGCGTTCGATGCGCGGCTGCGCGAGCGCGGCGATCGCATCGACCTGCGCGGGCTCGAACGCCCACGCGCGGATTCGCTCGACGAGCTGCGGCACGTCGAGCGTCTCGCGCAGGTAGCGGCCGTTTAGCCAATCGAGCTTCGTGACGTCGAAAACGGGGCCGCCGAGGGAGATGTGCGAGAGCCCGAAGCGCTCGACCATCGTCGGCAAATCCATCAACTCTTCGCCGTCGAGCGGCGGTACCGAGAAGAGACCGAGAAAGTTCGCGAGCGCTTCGGGCAGATAGCCCATGCGCTTGTAGAAGAGGATCCCCGTCGGATTCTTGCGTTTGCTCAGCTTGGATTTATCGGCGTTGCGCAACAGCGGCAGATGCGCGATCGCCGGCATCTCCCACCCGAACGCTTCGTACAGCAGTAAATGTTTGGGTGCCGAAGAGATCCACTCTTCGCCGCGCATCACGTGCGTGATCTCCATGAGATGATCGTCGACGACGTTCGCGAGATGGTACGTCGGCCAGCCGTCGCTCTTCACGAGCACCTGCATGTCGACGGTGTTCCATTCGACTTCGATCGTGCCGCGCAAGAGATCGACGACGCGCGCCGTCCCGGTCCGCGGAACGCGCAGGCGCACGACGAACGGCAGCCCCGCGCTCTCGTTCTCCGCGATCTGCGCTTGCGTGAGGTCGAGGCAGCGGCCGTCGTAGGCGGGAGGTTCGCTGCGCCGCCGCTGTTCCGCGCGCATCTCTTCCAGGCGCTCGGGCGTGCAGAAGCAGCGGAACGCATGGCCGCCGTCGAGCAGCATCCGCGCGTGCCGCTCGTAGATCTCGAGGCGATCGCTCTGACGATACGGGCCGTGCGGGCCGCCGATATCGGGGCCTTCGTCCCACGTAAGTCCGAGCCAACGCAGCGCGTCGAGAATGACGTTCTCCGACGCTTCGGTGCTGCGATTGCGATCGGTATCTTCGATGCGCAACAGAAAATCGCCGCCGTGTTGTTTTGCGAAGCAATAGTTGATGAGCGCGACGTAGGCGGTGCCGACGTGCGGATCTCCGGTCGGCGACGGCGCGACGCGCGTGCGCACGCGACGAACCGGAGAGCTTCCTAGGGGTTCGGACATAGACGTCACGTCTTCGCGACGTGCGCGCTCCGCGCCCGCGAACAATGTCCGCTCGGCTGCCGTCCGCGCGTGCATCGCCGCCGGGCACCGCCCGAACGACTATCCGCGTGAGGCCCGGGCCTAGGGCCCGGGCGAAGCCGCGGGCGTTAGCGCCGGATCGGGCGTCGCGTTGTTGTACAGCGGCGAGAGTGCCGGCCGCGAGAGACTCGTCGTGACGCTGAAATGCGTGCCTGCGTCGATGATGAGATCGCCCGTATGGTCGACGTAGGCCGTCGGGATGAAGAACGGCGGGACCGGGATGATCGCCGGAAAGACGTGCTTCTTCGCGTAGTGCGCGGAGAGCGGCTTGCCGCCCATGTCGACCCAGATGGGCGCCGTATCGCTCGCACTATGCAATGCGTCCGCTTGCAGCAACAGCGAGCCGTTGTGCCCTTTCACCGCGCGGGAAACCGCCGCGATGCGGCCCGTTCCGGTCGTGCCCCTCGGGACGGCGAGCGTACCGAGCGTCTCCGCGCGATCGGTCGTGAACGAGAACGTTTGGCCGACACGCGCCGTCCCCGAGGTGAGCGTCTCGGCGAGCGTTACCGGGATGCGAACGCCCGTCGGAATCGCGGCAGGGGCGGGCGACGGCGATGGCTCGGCGGTCGCACCGCGCTCGGATGCGACGACGAAGGCCGCGAGCGCGGCGAGCGATCCGGCGACCACGCGCGAAAGAAACACGATCACTTCTGCCGCTCGAGGACGCCGACGGAGCCGCCGATCGTCATACGAGCGCGGCCATGGACCGAACGAAGAGGCGACGGTTCATCGGGTTTCTCCTTGCTTGGGCTCGCGCGAGCGACATCTCGAACGAACGTCAACGGACGCGTGAGGAGGAACGCCGGCGCCGCCGATCCGACGACGAGTCCGCCGCTCGCGTGCTTCGTCTCCATCGTATTCGCTTCACGCGCTCGACCGCGCAGGCCGCGAGGGGCGGCGAGTCTACGCTTTCGCAAACGCTTCCACGGCCGAGGCGAACTCCTCGAACGCCGAACGGTGCAGCGTGTGGCCGTCGTTTTCGAAGGTGCGAACGGTGACGTTCTTGCCGCCGTCCTTCTCGACGCCCGCGAGATCCGCATCGGAGATCACCGACTCGTCGCCGGCTTTGAGGATGAGCAACGGGATCGGATAGCCCGCGACCACAACGCGCAGATCCCAGCCGCCTTCGGCCGTCTTATTATCGCGACCGAGGCTCTCGAGCGCTTCGATCCGCATCGACTTCATCGCATGGACCTTCCCCGCGATGTCCTTGTCGTTCGCGCCCTCGTACATCTCGCGGATCGCGGCTTCTTTCGCGACCGGCTCGAGGCCGAGCGGCTCGCGCAGCCCGTCCACATAGTCGTCTTCGAAGGTGCCCGGGACGACGTAGATCATCGGGTCGATCGCGACGACCTTGCGCGGCAGGATCGCGCGACCGCCGAGGATCGCGACCGCGCCGCCCCACGAATGGCCGACGAGCAAATCGACCTTCTCGGGCAGCGATGCCGCGACGTTTCGGAGATCCGCGACGCTGCGCTCGAGGGTCATCGGACCCGCGACGCCGGCACTATCGCCGTGGCCGCGTTGATCGTAGGCGAACACGCGGTACGACGAGGCGAGGCGTTCCCCGAGCCGGACGAAATCGCGACGCGAGCTCGCGATCCCGTGAACGCAGAGCACGACCGGCCCCGCGTCGCCCCAGGATTGCACGGTCGTCGTCTTGCCGTCGTCCAGGGTCAGAGCTCGTTCGGATGCGGACATGTGTAAATTGAGTCTCCCATAATCGTCGTGCGCCGGTTACGTCTACCCGGATCGGTCGCAAAAGACGAATGTCCCGGGCACCGTCGATGCCCGGGACATTCGCCTATCGAGGGTCGACCTGCGAATTAGGCCTTTTTCGAGTGGATGATCGTCTTCGACGACTTCGCCTTGTCGTACGTCAAGGCCGATCCGCCGGGCGCGTACCCGTTGTACTTGAGGATGTATGCCATGATCGCCGCGTACTGGTCGTGCGAGAGCGATGCCGGCGCGTTGAGCGGCATCTGCTGACTGATGAACGTGAACATGTCGCCGACCGACAATTTCGTGTTCTTCGCCAGCGTATTGAGGGTCGCGCCCGAGAGCGCAGGTCCGACGCCGCCTTCCAGGTTCGCGCCGTGGCACGAGGCGCAATTCGCATTGAACGCCTTGTTGCCGGTTACGGCCTGCGAAGCCGAGAACGAGACGGCTCCGGCCGAAGCCGTCGCCGTCGCGGCATTGGAACGCGAGGCAGCGAGCCCGGCTCCGAGAAGGAGCACGGCCGCCGCTGCTGCGACGTTCCGCGCCCGGGTTCCGATTGTCATATCCAGCTCCTAATGCGTGGCTTCGACTTGCTTATGTAGCTCGTCGAGATCTTCGACGGTGTTCAAGGTAACGGCGTCACCGATCGAAGCGTTCTCAATTCCGGAAGCCGAACGCATGGATTTTCCAAGATCGTCCGCGTGGTTGTAGCCCGTGATCGCCGCATTGTGCTTGGCGATCTTATCCGGCGAGACCGAGCCGCCGTTCTGTTCGACGACGTACTTCTCGAATTCGGTGTACGACGGGTGCTTCTCGGTCACGAACGCGACCGTCTTCGCACGATCGAGGCCGAACGCGTCGAGCGTCATCTGATCGAAACCGGCGCCGGCGAAATCGTAACCATCGGGCAGCAAATCATGCGCGTGAAGCGTCAGCTTCGTCCAGAGGCGCGGAAGATGGATCGCGCCGAGCGGCCCAGGGGTGCCCGAGCTGATGAGCGGAACGATTTTAGCCATTGATTTTCCCTTCGATTGAGTGTGAAATTAATTTTTCGACGCTGCGGTCGAGCCGCCGCGCCGCGATTTAAAGGTGAGCTCCGAGATGCCCGACTTATCGAGCTCGCCGATACCCTCGGCGACCATCCGATCGTACTGCGCGGCCGTCGCGTCCGCGAGCGGGATCGTCAGGCCGATCCCGTGACCGAGAGCCGCCGCGATGTGTGAATCCTTCGCGGCGTGACCCGCCGAGAAATACACGTCGTGATCGCGGTTCTGCATGTCCTCACCATCGGTTTCGAGGACGCGCGAGTTGGCGCCGGTCTGTGAGAAGATCTCGCGAAGCATCGTGAGATCGAGCCCGAGCCCATCGCCGATCCCGAGCCCTTCGGCGAGCCCGGCGGTGTTGATGTTCATCACCATGTTGACGAGCGCTTTGACCTGTGCCGCGGACCCGGGCTTACCCGTGAACCGTAGCGACTTGCTCATCGCTTCCAGGAGCGGCTTTACCTTGTCGAACGTCTCGCGATCGCCCGCGACGATGAGATAGAGCGTCCCTTCGCGAGCCTGCGTGATCGAACTCGCCATGCACGCTTCGATCGCGTGAGCGCCGGCCGCGACGGCACGGCGCTCCATCTCGATATGCACGTCGGGCGTGACCGTCGCCGTGTTGACGAAGGTCTTGCCCGACGCGTTCGTGAGGAGCGAGTCTCCCGATTCCGCGAAGATCGCGTTCATCGCCTTGTCGTCGGTGACGACCGTGATGATGACGTCCGCCGACGCCGTGACGTCGGCGAGTTTCGTGAGGTGCTTCGCACCCGTCTCTTTCGCACTCTTCTCGGCGCTTTCCGCATATGCGTCATAGACGGAGCTAATCGTATAGCCTTCGTCTTTGAGCCGCAGCGCCATGTTGGCACCCATCCGGCCGACGCCGACGAACGCGACCGTAGGTTTCGAATCGTTCGACATGTTCACTTTCCGTTGCGGAGTTATTGCGTATCGACGTCGACGCCCGGCTTGTAGAGCTTCACGCCGTTACGCGTGAGGATCGCCGTCAATTGGGTCTTGTTCTTCGCGATGACGCCGTTGAGCTTGTCGTGAAGCGCATTGTCTCCTGCCCGAACGCCCATCGACATCGGAAACGCATACTGCTCGGGCGCGCCCTGCGAACGAGAATTCGGAACGACGACGACGGCCAATTGGGGCATCGTACGTAGGTAATACCCGACGGCCGGCTCCCACGTCATGCCGACTTGGATGCGGCCGCTAGAGATCGCATCGAGCATCGCGTCCGGCGTCGAACTCGAATCGTCGGTCGAATCGAAGGCCTTCGCGTGCAGGATCAGCGTACGCGCTTTTAATCCGTCTTCGACGGGCGTGTCCGCTTCGAAGCCGATCGTTAAGTTCTTGAGTATCGGCGAGTCGAGCGAACTGATCGGATAATTCTTCTTCTTCGGATAGATGAAGACGTACGACGAGATGTAGTACGGCGTCGACGTCAGGACGTTGCTCGCCGCGTACGGCACGTCCATGACGACATCGCATTTGCTGCGATCGAGATTCTCGTGGATGAACTGATCGAAACCGCCCGGGCCGCGCGTCGTCGCCCACACGTATGAGAGTTTCGCGCCCATCGCTTTTGCGATGTAAGCGGCGATCTGATTTTCGAAGCCCTGGCCGGCGCGATTCGAATACGGCATGTACGACGGATCGGCGCAGACCTTGAGCGTTGCCGCTCCGGCTGCGAGCGGTGCCGAAAGCCCGAGTGCGAGTGCGGTGGAGAGTGCGAAGCGGATGAGGTTCGAGCGCATCACGGTTGAGGGTCCAATCATAAAAGAATCCCCCGCCCCGCACTCGGAGATCCGAGTGCGGGACGAGGGATGCCGGTTACCGAGAAATCGAGTCGATTAGGACGACTACGACGTGGTCGGGAGGGCGAAGACTTCGAGGTCGCCGCCGAGTTGCGTGTAGTGTCCGAGGTCGAGGGCCGCGTTGACGGCGCCGAGACCGGCGGTCGGGTTGGTCAGACCGGCCGCGAGGCCGAGTGCGGCCCAGCCGCCGACGCCCGAGAAGATCGCCACGTACTGCTTACCGTTGTGCGTGTACGTGATCGGATTTCCGATGATACCCGACGGGGTGTGGTAGGAGTAGAGCTCCTTGCCGGTCTTCGTCTCGATGGCTTTGAAATCGCCTTCCATCGTGCCGTAGAACGCCACGCCGGAGCTGGTGGTCAGGACGCCGCTCCACGCGGGGAACTTCGTCTTGTCGCTCCAGACGATCTTACCGTCGTTGGGATCCCAGCCGATGACCGCACCACGATTACCGCCCGGACCCGGGTACATCTTCACGATGGCACCGACGTACGGGAAGCCCGACTTGTATTGAACCGCAAAGGCTTTGTAGTCCATGCAATTGTGGTTGGTCGGGACGATGAACAGGCCGCTCGACGGATCGAACGAGGCGGGCTGCTGGTCCTTCGAGCCCATGGCCGCCGGGCAGATGCCGGTGACGTTCTGGCCCGATTTCGGAGTCTTGTCGGCGACGACGTTGGGGCGGCCGGTCGACATGTTGATGTCGGTCGCCCAGTTGACGTCGGGATCGAACTTCTCGGCGAGCAAGAGCTTGCCGTTGGTGCGATCGAGCTCGTAGCCGAAGCCGTTGCGGTCGAAGTGCACGAGCGCCTTCGTATCCTTACCGTGAACCTTGATATCCGCGAGGATCATCTCGTTCACGCCGTCATAGTCCCACGCGTCATGCGGGGTCATCTGATAGGCCCACTTCGCCATACCCGTGTCGGGGTTACGCGCGAAGATGGTCATCGACCACTTGTTGTCGCCGGGGCGCTGCGAGGGGTTCCACGTTCCCGGGTTGCCCGTGCCGTAGTACAGCAGGTCGAGCTCGGGATCGTAGGCATACCAGCCCCACGTCGTGCCGCCGCCGACCTTCCACTGGTCGCCGTGCCACGTCGAGACACCCTGGTTCTTCGGGCCCGAGAAGCCGGCGCCGATCAGGACGTCCTTGTCGGGACCTTCACTGTATGCGCGCCACGACTTGTGGCCGTTGGTCAGATCGTACGCGGTCAAGAAGCCGCGAACGCCGTACTCGCCGCCGGAGACGCCGACGATGACTTTGTTCTTCACGACGAGCGGAGCCGCCGTGAGCGTCTGGCCCATCTCGGGATCCGAGTTCTTCGAATTCCAAGCAACGGTACCGTTCGACGCGTTGAGCGCGATCACGTGACCGTCGAGCGCATCGACGATGACCTTGCCATCGCCGTAGGCGACGCCGCGATTGACGAGATCGCAACACGCGACCGAAACCGCGAACGGATCCTGGACGGGCGTGTATTCCCACTTGGTGTGGTAGTCGTTGAGGTCGACCGCGAACACGTGATTCGGATAAGCCGACTGGAAGTACATCGTATCGCCGACGACGAGCGGCTGGCCTTCGTGGCCGCGCGTCGCGCCGGTGGACATCGACCAAGCCGAGGTCAGGTTCTTCGCGTTATCGGGCGTGATCTGCGTGAGCGTCGAATTACGCGTATTCGCGTAGTTTCCCGACGGCATCACCCAATCAGCGGAGTTTTTGGACATCTCGCCGAGCGAGACTTTCTCCTGAGCCGTACCGGCTCGCCAGACGCCGGCTACACCGAGCGCTAGCGCGACGGTTGCAGCCGTAGCGACAGCTAGTTTTCTCATGCAACACCCTCACGATCGAAACGTCGGACGCAAAAATAGACGCGGCGACCGTCGATCCGTAGTAGAATACTTCCAGAACCGGCGTTGCATAATCCGCTAGACGGCTTACATGAAAATTGCATCTAGCATGAAATGTGACATCCGGAAACGGGTTTCGCGGCGTCCAAAATAGATGCAAGTCGACGAAAGTCGTATAATGGGAGGCGCTAGTGATTCTCACAGTTTCCCACGAACCGCGGCGCGGCGAAGCGGTCCCGGCGCTCGTCGTTTACGAGCAGCCCGGTTCGGCGGTCGCCACCCCGGCGTTTCGCCGCGACGGGGTCGAGATCGTCGATTCGGTCCTCGGTTTCGAATCCGTCGAGCGGATCCTCGAACGGGCGGCGGCGAAAGTCCTCGTGCTCGTGGTTTCCTCGAGCGACGTCTCGGTCGCGACCACGCTCCTCGCGCTCTTGGACCGCGTTCGGACGCGGCTCCCCGATCTCGGAATCGTCGCGATCATCGAGGCGCCGAGCATGCCGTTTCTGCGCGCCCTGCTCGAATCGGGCGTCAATGCCTGTTGCGCCGCATCACCGGAGACGTCGCTCGAAGGCCCCGTCGATGCGGCCGTCCGCGGTGCCACCTGGCTCGACGCGGAGAGCACGCGCGTCCTGTTCGGCGGGACCGAGCGGCTCCGCGCGCCGCATCTCTCGCCACGCGAGCGCGAGATCCTCGGCCTCCTCACGGACGGCTATACGAACGAGGAGATCGCCGTCCGGATCGCCTGCGCGCCCGCGACCGTGAAGACGCACCTCGTCCATCTCTTCCGTAAGCTCGGCGTTCGAGATCGCGTCAGCGCCGCCGTCTGGGCGCTGAGGAATGGGCATCTGTAATCTCCGGTCCGGCAGCGCGACCGATCGCGATGATCTCGAGTCCGAACCGGCGATCGTCGATGCTGCGGGCCGTGGCTTCGTGACCTGCCGGCGACGATGAGCCCGACGCAGCGACGAGTGGCGATACGGCGAGCGCGTTCCGAACGGAAGACGGGCACGTGATCTCAGCCGCTCCCATCGTCATCGCGGCGCTCGCCGCACTCGGATCCGCCGCGGTGCCGCTCGTCGTTACGACGGAGGCCGGCCGACCCGTCGCGGGCGCTCGCGTCGATTTCGCCGATGCCGCCGGCCGGCACGACGTCGAGATCACCGATGCCGCGGGGCGCGCGAGTGCGAAGCCGGGATTCGCGGCCGTCACGGCCGACGTCTCGTCGCGCGGCTCGGCGCCGCTGCACGTCGCACTGGCGACGATCCCGTCCGGGCGCATCGTCCTCGCGCCCGCGCTCCCCGTCATCGGGAACGTGACGGTCGCGACCGGCTCCGCGCAAAGCGCGCACGCCCTCCCGCTCGCGACCTCGACCCTGGATCGGACCGCGATCTCGCTCTCGCAGGCCTCGTCGAGCGATGCCCTGCTCCGCCAGCTCCCCGGCGTCGATCGCGACCGCGGGAGCAGCGCCTTCCAAAATTACGGCCTCTCGCGGGTCTCGTTCTCCGGCGCGGGCAGCGATCGCGGGGTCGTGCTCGTCGACGGCGTCCCCGCCCAAGACGGCTTCGGCGGGCAGATCGATTGGCAAGCGTATCCGACCGACGAGATCGTCCGCGCGGAGTTGCTGCGCACCGCGGGCTCCGCGCTCTACGGCTCGGGAGCCGTCGGCGGCGTCCTCGAACTCTCGACGTTTGGCCCGCAGACGGGCGCCGGGACGCTGCCGACCGGGGCGCTCGCGCTCGGCGCCGGGACGCACGATCAGAGCGACGACGCCCTGCTCGCGAGCACCGGGATCGGCCCGACGGTCGGCGTCTCGATCGCGGGCGTCCATCGCGAGCTCGCCTACCGCGACCTGCCGCCAGCCTACGCCACGCCGATCGATACCGCGGCCGTCTCGCAGAGCGATTCCGAGCACCTGCGCGCACGCTACGCGAGCGGGCGAACGACCCTCGACGGGGCGATCCTCTACGGCAACGATTCGCAGTACGAGGGGCGCCCAAACTACGATTTCGACCGCTATTTCCGCCAGGAAAACGCGTCTGCCACCCAGCGCGTCGGACCGTTGCTCGCAAAAGCCGGTTATTACGTTCGCGATACGACCGTCTACAATCTCTCCGACCAGTTCCCGGGCGCTCCGGGCGTGCAGCGCTACCATCAGCACGTGCCGACCGACGAAAACGGCTTCTACGGAAGCCTGACCGCATCGCCGGGCACGACCGATCTCGTCATCCTCGTCGACCAGAAGCGCGTGCAGGGATCGAGCCAGCAGAACGGTCCGACCGGCCTCCTCCAGGCCCTCGGCACGGGCGTTTCGCTCGCGCAGGGCGTCGGGTTTCAGGCGACGCTGCGTGCCAAACACGCCGAACTGCTGATCGGCGGCCGCGCCGATCGCGTACGCTACGACGATCTCGCCCTCGAGACGGTGAGCGCCGGGAAACCGACCTTCAACGACGTCGTCGGGCACGACGTCGGCGCGATCTCGCCGCGCGCGGCCTTGCGCTACGATCTCAGCCCGCGGATCGCGCTGCGCGTCTCGAGCGGCGGCGGATTCCGCGCGCCGTATCTCAACGAGCTGGTTCGCGGCTTCAACGTCGGCACCGTCGTGATGGCGCCGAACCCCGAACTCGTCCCCGAGCGCAGCCGCACCGACGGTGAGGGGCTCGACCTCCTGCTCGGCGCGGGGCGGCTCGCGCTCGATTTCGTCCAGACGCGCGTCAGCGACGCGATCGCCTTCGAGACGATCGCGCCGACGCTGATGCGCCGCGAGAATCTCGACCGGACGCAGACGAACGGCGAGACGCTCGAGCTGACCGAACCGGTCGCCGCCTGCACGCGCCTTCGCGTCTCGGGGACGCTCCAAAATCCGCGCGTCGTCGCCGGGCCGAGCGCGGTCGTCGGCAAGCAGCTCGCCTTTGTGCCGAATAGTTCGGCGACGGTCGGCCTCGATGCGGGCGGCCCGGGACCGATCTCGTATTCGGTCGACGGGTCGTACCTCGGCCAGACCTATTACGACGATCTCAACCGGCAGCCGCTCGGCGCGACGCTCCTGTTCGGGGCGACGGTTCGCGCGGCGCTCCCGGGCGGCTCGACCGCGACGCTCACGGCCGAGAACCTGACGCATCAGCAATATCTCGCCTCGATCGATCGCTACGGGACGCCGCTCACGGTCGCCCTCAAGATCGCCGTGCCGCTCGGACCGCGCATTGCGGCACGGCCGTCCGGCTGCGCGCCGACGTAGCGGCCGGCGGCGTGGGCGGCGACCCGGGCGGGCTCCCGACCGGCACCGTAACCTTCCTCTTCAGCGACGTCGAGGGTGCGAACGCGGGGGCGCCCGACGAGGCGGTTCGCGCGGCGCTCGTCGCCCACCGCGGCCACGTCTTCAAGACGATCGGCGAAGCGTTCTACGTCGCGTTCACGAGCCCCGAAGACGCGCTCGCGGGCGCGCGCGCCGCGCAGCTCGCGCCCGGCGCGAGGGCCGTCCGCATCGCGATCCACACCGGTACCTCGGACGAGCGCGACGGCGACTATTTCGGGCCGACCGTCAATCGCGTCGCCCGGCTCCTCGCGATCGGGCACGGCGGCCAAGTGCTGGTCTCCGAGATGACGACCGAACTCGTACGCACGCTGCTGCCGCCGGCGACGGCGCTGCGCGACCTCGGCACGTATCGTCTCAAGGATCTCACGCGGGCGGAGCGCGTCTTCCAGCTCACGGGCGCCGGCCTGGCGGACGATTTCCCACCGCTGACGTCCCTCGACGCATTTTCGAACAATCTCCCGCAGCAGGTCACGACGTTCGTTGGCCGCGAGACCGTCGTCGCGGATATCTCGGCCCTGATCCGCCGCGAACGGCTCGTCACCGTCGTCGGATCGGGCGGCATCGGGAAGACCCGCACGACGCTCGAGGTCGGGACGCGCTCGCTCTCGGCCTACGGCGACGGCGTCTGGTTCGTCGAACTCGCAACGATCTCGGCACCGCCGCTCGTCGCGAGCGCCGTCGCGCAAGCCGTCGACGTCACGCTGCTCGCCGACGAGAACCCGCTCGCCGCGCTCGGCAGCGCCCTCCAGGCGAAACGGCTGCTGCTGATCCTCGACAATTGCGAGCATCTGCTCGACGCCGTGGTCCCGCTCGTCGAATCGCTCCTGCGGCGCTGCCCGTGGCTCACGATCCTGACCTCGAGCCGCCAGCCGCTCGCGATCTCGGGCGAGACGACGTACCGGATGCCGTCGCTCGCCGTCCCGGCGCCGGCGGAGGTCGCGATCAATCCCGAAGCGGTCGCCGGCTTCGAAGCGATCGCCCTCTTCACGGAACGCGCGCGCGCGGCCGACCCGTCGTTCTCCCTGACCGCGGCGAGCGCGCCGATCGTCGCCGATATCTGCCGTCGGCTCGACGGTATCGCGCTCGCGATCGAACTCGCGGCGGCCCGCGTGAAGCTCCTGGGCCCGGCGCAATTGCGGCGCCGGCTCGACGAACGCTTCCGCATCCTCACGACGGGCAACCGCGCCGCATTACCGCGGCAACAGACGCTTCGCGCGTTGATCGACTGGAGCTTCGATCTCCTCTCGGCGCAGGAACGCGACCTCTTCGCGCGACTCGGAATCTTCGTCGACGGCTTTACGGTCGATGCCGCGGTCGCGCTCTTCGACCGCGAGAGCTCGGACGAATTCGAGATCTTCGACGGCCTCGCGTCGCTCGTCGAGAAGTCGCTCGTCATCGCGGATCTCGCCGGCGCGACGCCGCGCTATCGACTCTTGGAATCGATGCGCGAATACGCCGCGGAGAAACTCCGCGCGACGAGCGATTTCGAACCGATCGCTCGCCGATATCTCGCGCACCTGCACGACCTCTTCGTTCGCGCGGGCGACGAACGCGAGCGCACCGGGCGCGAGAGCGCCGAGAGCGGGTTGCCGGCCGAGATCGACAACGCGCGCGCCGCGCTCGATTGGGCGCTCGACCACGGCGAGCCGCACGCGGCCGCCACGCTCTTCGGCGCGACGCCGCTCTGGGAACGGCTCGGACTCTTCGAAGAGGGGATCGCGCGAGCCGAGCGGCTCATCGCCGCGTTGCCTTCGAGCGAGGCACACGGCGAACGCGCGCGGCTCTCGCGGCGGCTCGCATCGCTCTTTGCCGGCAGCGGCCATCACACGGTCGCGCTCGATGCCGCCGCGCGTGCCGTCGATCTCGCGCGCGAAGCGAACGAGCCGGACGCCCTCGCCGACGCGCTCGTCGAACACGCGATCGCGCTCGTACGTCAGGCGCGCTATCCCGAGGCGCGGGCCGCGCTCGACGAAGCGGAACGCGTGCCGGCGACTCCGTGGCGGCAGCTCGATCTCTTGCGGATGCGCGGAAATCTCGCCGCGAGCGAGTACGATCACGCGGCCGCCGCGAACGCGTTCGAAACGCTGATGAATTTGCAGCATGTCGCCGGGAACGGCCGTGGGCACGCGATCGCCACGCTCAAACTCGCCGAGACGACGCACGCGCAAAACTTTACGCCGCGGGCGATCGCGCTCGTGCGCGAGATATTGCCGAACGTCGTGAAGATCGGCGATCTCGTGCTGCACGCGGCCGTGCAGACGAATCTCGCGGGCTATCTCGTCGCGTCCGCGGATCTCGAAGGCGCGCGCGCAGCCGCGGCCTCGGCGATCGCGCTCTATCGCCGAACCGATCCGACCTCGATCTACGTGACGCTCGCCCTCGCGCATCTCGCGCTCGTCTTCGCGGCGTCCGGCCAGAGCGAACACGCCGCGCGTCTCGACGGCTACTGCGCGGCGCGGCTGAGCGAGATCGGATTCAAGGCGACGATAACGGAGCAGATCACGTTCGACGGCCTCGAGACGATCCTCGCGGAGACGATCGAACCCGCGCGCCGCGCCGCGCTCTCGCTCGCGGGCGCGTCGCTCGGCGCGGAAGAAGCGATCGAGCTCGGTCTCGCCGCGGGCGCGTAGCGCGCGACTTACGCGGCTTCGATATCGAGGCCGATGTCGAGTGCTGCGACGCTGTGCGTGAGCGCGCCGACCGAGACGACGTCGACGCCCGCCGCAGCGAGTTCGGGGATGCGCGCGAGCGTGATGCCGCCCGAGACTTCGACGACGAGCCGCCCCGCGATCCGGCCGACCGCTTCGCGGACGCGCTCCGTCGTAAAGTTGTCGAGCAGCACGACGTCGGCGCGATGCTCGCTTGCGAGAACCTCATCGAGCTGTGCGAGGGTATCGACCTCGATTTCGATCTTGAGCAGATGACCCGCACGTTCGCGCGCGCCCGCGAGCGCGGGTGCGATGCCGCCCGCGAGCGCGACGTGATTGTCTTTGACGAGGATCGCATCGTCGAGCCGAAAGCGGTGATTCGCACCGCCGCCCGCGCGGACGGCGTATTTCGCGAGCGCGCGTAATCCGGGCAGCGTCTTGCGCGTCTCCGCGATCGCACATCCGCCGGCCGCGGCCGTGACGTAACGCGCGGTTTCCGTCGCGATCCCGCAGAGGTACGAGAGAAGGTTCAGTGCCGTACGTTCCGCGCCGAGTAACGCGCGCGCGTCGCAAGCGATCGTCGCGAGCACCGCGCCCGCATCGAAGCGGTCGCCGTCGCGGGCGCGCCGTTCGATTCGCGCCGACGCATCGAGCGCTTCGAACGCGTAGAGCGCGACGTCGATCCCCGCGAGCGTCCCGGCCTTGCGCGCGACGAGCGAACCCGTCGCCCGGAGGCCCGCCGCGACCGTCGCCTCCGAGGTGACGTCGCCGCCGAGGCCGAGATCCTCGGCGAGCGCGGCGAGAACGAGCGGCCGATAGAGCGGCGGCGCGAGCGACGGCACGATCAGGCGCTGCGTTCGGCCGCGAGCGTCGAGAACGATCGATGCCGTTCGTCCGCGGCGGTCGCGGGGAAATCGGTGCGCCGATGACTGCCGCGCGATTCGCGACGCCGCAGCGCCGCGCGCGCGACGAGCGACGCCGTCGTTGCGGCATCGCGGAACGTCTCGCTCGCCGTCGCGGCGGCGAACGCGCTCGCGCGTTCCGCGGCGGTCGCGAGGCCCGCTTCGTCGCGCTCGATGCCGACGTGCGCGTACATCTCGTCGCGCAGGTCGAGCCACCGCTCGGCACGCTCTTCGACGTCGGGGGAGCCCGGCGCCGAATCGACGGCGACCGCGGCCGCACGAGCCCGTTCGGCCGCGTGCGCGCGAACGTCGCGCGCGATCCGTTCGGGATACACCACCGATTCGAGCAGCGAATTACTCGCGAGCCGGTTCGCGCCGTGAACGCCCGTCGCGGCGACTTCGCCGCACGCGTAGAGCCCGCGAACGTCGGTGCGCCCGTGCAGATCGACGGCAACGCCGCCCATGTGATAGTGTGCCGCGGCGACGACCGGGATCGTCTGCGCGCGCGGGTCGATTCCGTAGCGCATGCACGCCTCGAAGACAGTCGGGAAGCGTGCCGGGAAGCGCTCGCCGACAGCCTCGCGCGCGTCGAGATAGGCGCGCGTGCCCTGCCTGCGCGCCGTGAAGACCGCGCGCGCCACGACGTCGCGCGGCTCGTGTTCGAGCGGCGAGGACGCGCTGCCGCCGAGGGCGTCGCCGCGCTCGTCGACGAGCCGCGCACCCTCGCCGCGTAACGCTTCGGTAACGAGCGGCAACGGATCGCTCGGCACGTCGAGCGCCGTCGGATGGAATTGTACGAACTCGAGATCGGCGAGCCGCGCGCCCGCCCGCGCCGCGATCGCGATCCCGGATCCGCGCGACGCCGTCGGATTCGTCGTGAAGCGATAGAGGCCGCCGAGCCCGCCCGTGGCGAGCACGACGACGGGTGCCGCGAGCGTTTCGCGGACGCCGTCGCGGCGGATCGTCAGGCCGGCGACGTGCCGCCGCTGCGGATCGAGGACGACGTCGATCGCGCGAGCCCGCTCGAAGCGCACGATCTCCGGCGCATCGAGCACGGCCTGCGTCACCGCGCGCACGAGTTCGGCGCCCGTCGCATCGCCGCCGGCGCGGACGATGCGGCGACGCGAATGCGCCGACTCCCGCCCGAGCGCGTAGTGTTCGCTCCCGTCGAGATCGAAGCGCACGCCGAGATTCGCGATCCGATCGATCGCCGCGGGGCCGTCGAACGCGAGACGTGCGGCGACGCGGCGCTCGACGATCCCGGCGCCCGCCGCGACCGTGTCGGCGGCGTGCAGCGCCGGCGTATCGTCGTCGCCGACGGCCGCCGCGATCCCGCCCTGCGCCCATGCAGACGACGTCGCTTCCCCGAGCATCGCATACGAAACGAGTGCGACCGAGAGCGGCCGTAATTCGAGCGCGGTCAGCATCCCCGCGAGACCGCCGCCGACGACGATCGCGTCGAAGCGATCCGTCATTGCGCGTCGCGCTTCGTGGCCGTCATCCGCTCGACGGCGAGCCGCGCGCGGTCCGCGATCTCGGGCGCGATCTCGATCTGCGGACCGCCCGTTTCGAGCGCGCGCAAGATCTTCGGTAGCGTGATGCGCCGCATGTGCGGACACAGATTGCACGGCTGCGTGAATTCGATCTCCGGAAACGCATCGACGAGATTCCCGGCCATCGAGCATTCGGTGATCATCGCGACGCGCGCGGGCATCGTCTCGCTGATGTAGCCGAGCATCGCCGTCGTCGACCCGACGAAATCGGCCGCGGCGAGCACGTCCTGCGGGCATTCGGGATGCGCGAGGACGACGACGCCCGCGTGCATCTCGCGCAGATCCGCGATCTCGCGCGCCGTGAACTTCTCGTGCACCATGCAACTGCCGTTCCAGGTCACGATCTCGACGCGCGTATGCGCCGCGACGTATGCGCCGAGATATCGATCGGGGAGGAAGATGACTTTCGGGACGCCGAGCGATTCGACGACGGCGACCGCGTTCGCCGAGGTGCAGCAGACGTCGCTCTCGGCCTTCACCGCGGCCGTCGTGTTGACGTACGTGACGACCGGGACGCCCGGATGCTGCGCGCGCAGCCGCCGCACGTCGCCCGCCGTGATCCCGCTCGCGAGCGAGCAGCCCGCCTCGAGATCGGGGAGCAAGACGGTCTTGCTCGGGTTGAGGAGCTTCGCCGTCTCGGCCATGAAGTGCACGCCCGCCATCAGAATCTCGTCGGCATCCGTCGTTGCCGCCGCTTGGGCGAGCGCGAGCGAATCGCCGATCACGTCGGCGACGCAACGGTAGATCTCGGGCGTCTGATAGTGATGGGCGAGGATGACCGTTCGGCGCTCCGCCTTGAGCTCATTGATGCGCGCGACGTACGGCGCGAAGAGCTCCCACTCGGCGCGCGGGACCATCCGCTCGACGCGCGGATAGAGATGTTCCGTCGCACGCGCGACGTCCGGCGTGTAGGGAAGCTCGAAGCGTTCGGGCGAGGTAGCGATCATCGTACACGCTTCGACGACCGCCCCGGCGCGAACGGTTGCATCGATCCCGCCGCACGCCCGATATGCGTTCGTGAAACGATCGTTTCACGAACGCACGAACCGGATCGTTCGGGACTTAACTTTTCGCGACGATGCCGATCTCGCGCGCGACGCGAGGGAGATCGCGGCGGGCGGTGACGATCCCACGTACGGCGGCGAGCGCGGCGAGAAACGCGAGCGCCGCGAACGCGCCGAACACGAGGAACCACGGGCTCGCGCCGCCCGGCCGCAGCCACGCGCCGACCGTCAACAGCCCGAGCAGAAACGCGAAGAGCGCGCTCGCGAGCGCGACGAAACCCAGCCGCGCGCATTCCGAGAACACGGCGAGCCGCGCGCGCCGAGGCGCTTCGCGCACGATGTGATCGACGTACCGTCTGCGATACGCAAAATATTTATCGAGGAAATGGTCTTGAAAACCCGACACTTTTTCACTACTTCGCGCCGGGAACGCCGCTTCCGGCCGCCGTAGATGACGCGTCGTGTATTCCGTCGGGTATTACCGTTACGCGTCGATAGCCGGCGACCTCATCGCATTCGTTTCCGAAGACGACGTCTGGACGGTCTCGCGAACCGGCGGCGGCGCGCGACGGTTGACGATCGGCGCCGGCGAGATCACGACGCCGCGGCTCTCGCCCGACGGTACGCGCATCGCGTTCGTCGCGCGCGAAGAAGGCCAGCCCGACGTGTACTGCATGCCGACGACCGGCGGTCCGATGACGCGCCTGACGTACCTCGGCAGCGATGCGTGCCTCGTCTCCGGCTGGTCGCCGAGCGGCGACGAGATCTTCTTTTGCTCCGACGCGCGTTCGGCGTTCGCGAAAGAGACCCACGCCTTCCGCGTTCCGGCGGCGGGCGGCCCCGTTCGGCCGCTCGCGCTCGGGCACGCACGCTCGCTCGCGCAGCATCCCGACGGCCGCTTCGCGATCGGCCGCAACAGCGACGATCCGGCCCGTTGGAAGCGCTATCGCGGCGGGACAGCGGGCGACATCTGGGTCGACGAAGCGGGCACCGGGATCTTCACGCGCATGCTCCGCCTCACGGGAAACCTCGTCGCGCCGATGTGGGTCGGCGAGCGCGTCTATTTCCTGAGCGATCACGAGGGGATCGGCAACATCTACTCCGTTCTGCCGAATGGCGAGGATCTGCGGCCGCACACCTTCGAGACCGAGTACTACGTCCGCTTCCCGGCGACCGACGGGACCCGGATCGTCTTCACGTGCGGCGCGCGCATCGGCGTGCTCGAGCCGGAGACCGGGGCCGTCGCCTATCCGAGCGTCGATGCGCCCTCGCCCACACCCCAGGCGGCCCGACGCTTCATCGAGCTCGACGAAGATCTCGAGACCTTCGCACCGAGCCCGGACGGCACGGCGCTCGCCCTCGTCTCGCGCGGCCGGCCCTTCACGATGCCGCTCTGGGAAGAGGCGGTCGTCGCGCACGGGGTCGGGAGCCGCGTCCGGTATCGGCTGATCGCGTGGCTGCGCGACGGCGAACGCTTCCTCTGCGTCAGCGACGAGGGCGGTGCCGAGCGCCTCGAGATCCGGCGCGCCGACGGGGAAGGCGAAGCCGTCCGCGTCACGAGCGACGACATCGGCCGCATCGTCGAGCTCGCCGTCTCGCCGACCGCCGATATCGCGGCCGTCGCGAACCATCGCCACGAATTGCTCCTGATCGATCTCGACGAGAAGCGCACGCGCACGATCGACCGCAGCCCGGCCTCGCTCGTCGCCGACCTCGCGTTCTCACCCGACGGCCGCTGGCTCGCTTACGCCTGCGCGACGCAGCCCGGCGGCGGCGGGAAAGCGAACGCGGATACGTCGATCGTCCGGGTCGCAAAAGTCAAATCGGGGACCGTTCGCGACGTCACGCCGCTGCTGCGCGTCGATCGCTCCCCCGCCTGGGATCCGGCCGGGAAATTCTTGTACTTCATCTCGACGCGCGACTTCAATCCGGTCTACGACGCGCTCTCGTTCGATTTGAGCTTCCCCGAAGCGTCGCGGCCGTTTCTCGTGACGCTCCGGGACGACGTCGCCGATCCGTTCGTCCCCCTCCCCGCACCGCTCCACCGCGATCGCGCCGAAGATCCCGCGGGCGACGACGAACCGGACGAGAAAAGGCCGCGCGACAAAGCGGTCAAGATCGAGATCGACTTCGACGGCATCGCAGGGCGGCTGATCGGCTTCCCGGTCGAAGAGGGCAATTACGAGCAGATCGTCGCGGCCCGCGGTCGCGCGCTCTTTACGCGGTTTCCGTCGGTCGGCATCAAGCCCGACGAACGCGACGAGGACGACGAGGTCGGGACGCTCTTCGCGTACGATTTCGAAGGCCAGCGCGTCGCCGCGCTCGCCCAGGAGGTCGCCGAGATCCGCCTCGGCGCCGACGGCCGCACCCTCGTCTACGCCTCGCACCAGCGTTTGCGCGCGATCGACGCACTGCAAGATCTCCCCGACGACGCCCAGGACGATCCGAAGCCGCCGGGTGAGAGCGGGCGCCGGAGCGGCTGGCTCGACCTGACGCGCGCGAGCGTCCTCGTCGAACCGCGCGACGAATGGGCGCAGATGTACGACGAAGCGTGGCGCATGCAGCGCGAGCAATTCTGGGACCAGGCGATGTCGGGCGTCGATTGGGATCTCGTTCACGCGCGCTACGCGACGCTCGTGACGCTCGTGCGGACGCGCGCCGAACTCTCGGACGTCATGTGGGAGATGCTCGGCGAGCTCGGCACCTCGCACGCCTACGAGTTCGGCGGCGATCACCGCCGGCCGCCGCAGTACCGGCGCGGGTTCCTCGGCGGCGATTTCGAGCCGACGGACGACGGCTACGCGATCCGGGCGATCCACCGCGGCGATTCGTGGAACCGCGACGTCGATTCGCCGCTCGCGGCCCCGGGGCTCGGGATTCGCGTGGGCGACACGATCGTCGCCGTCGGCGGCCGCAGGCTCGGCGACGGGCTCACGCTCGACGAAGCGCTCGTCAATACGGCCGGGCGCGATGTCGCGCTTACGTTCCTGCGCGGGAAAACGAAGCGGCGCGTCGTCGTGCGCGCGTTGCGCGACGAGCGGATGCTGCGCTATCGCGCCTGGGTCGATGCGAACCGCAGCCGCGTTCACGCGCGGAGCGAAGGTCGCGTCGGCTACCTGCACATCCCGGATATGGGTCCGTGGGGCTTCGCCGAGTTCCATCGCGGCTATCTCTCGGAGTTCGATCGCGACGCGCTCGTCGTCGACGTGCGCTACAACCGCGGCGGCCACGTCTCGTCGCTCCTCCTCGAGAAGCTCGCCCGCAAGCGGATCGGCTACGACGTCTCGCGCTACAACCCGCCGGAGCCCTACCCGAAGGAATCGGTCGACGGGATCATGGTCGCGCTCACCAATCAGTTCGCGGGTTCCGACGGCGACATCTTCAGCCACGCCTTCAAGCTCTACGAGCTCGGCCCGCTCGTCGGGAAACGCACGTGGGGCGGCGTGATCGGGATCAATCCCTACCATCGGCTCGTTGATGGGACCGTGACCACCCAACCCGAGTTCTCGTTCTGGTTCGTCGACGTCGGCTGGCGCGTCGAGAACTACGGGACCGATCCCGACTACGACGTCGACATCGCACCGCACGACGATCGCGAGGGCCGCGATCCGCAGATGGACCGCGCCCTCGAGCTCATCTCCGCCGCGCTCGCCGCCGCGCCGCCGCGCAAGACGACCTTCGACGGACGCCCGCAACTGACGATTCCGGGCCGGCCGGTGCGCTGACGTGAGACGCGCGCGGGCCGTCGCCGCGGCGACGCTGATCGCGGTGCTGGCGGGCGGCGCCGCCGCACGCGCGGCTTCGGCACCGACGGTCGTGCAGCTGGTCGATCGCAACCGGATCGCGACGGGGATCGACGATCGCGCCGCCCTCGAGAGCGAATCGTGGGCGCTGCATGCGAACGGCCTCGACGGCGTCATGCACGTCGCCCGCAAAGGTGCCGCGACCCGAACCGATCTCTCGCTCGGGCCGTTCACGAGCGTGCGCGGTTTCGCCGGGGGCCGCCGCTGGCATCAGACCGACAACGGCGAGATCGTCGTCGAGACCGATCCCGCCCAGATTCCGAAGCCCGTCTCCGAACGCGTCACCCGCACGCGGCGCGCCGTCGAATCGTGGCTCGTCACGGCGACGTATCCGGACGGAACGATCTCCCGGACGTTCTACGATCCGGCGACGTGGCTGATCACGCGCTCCGAACGCTTCACGGGCGACCAGACGTCCTGGACCGCCTACGGCGATTTCCGCTCCGATTCGCGCGGCCGGATGCGGCCGTGGATGTATGCGGGCGGCAGCGACCGGCCGGGCTCCGGCTACGAGTACCGGCTCTTGCGCGACGAAGAACCCGCGGCGTTCCCGCTCGGAACGTTCGGGATCCCGCGGGCGGGCCGCGACTTCGTCGCGTTTCCGGGCGGGGTGCGCAGCGTTCGGTTGCCGGC
This sequence comes from Vulcanimicrobiota bacterium, assembly GCA_964658425.1. Taxonomy (GTDB): domain Bacteria; phylum Vulcanimicrobiota; class Vulcanimicrobiia; order Vulcanimicrobiales; family Vulcanimicrobiaceae; genus CAZZYZ01. Next base: position 30,498 of record CAZZYZ010000008.1, read on the forward strand.
GCGGATCATCGACGGCCGCGTTTACGTGCGGGTCACGATCGCGGGCCACGGACTCGATTTCTTACTCGATACGGGGAGCGCGTCGATGACGATCGACGGCGGCGTCGCCCGCGGCCTGCGGCTGCGCGGCTACGGGCCGACGCCGATGACCGTCGCCGGGACCTTCTCGAGCGAGCGCGTGACCGCGCCGCGGATCGACGTCGGTCCGCTCGCGATGCGCGACGTCGTCTTACGAACCGCACCCGTCGCGACGCGCGAACCGGGCGGGATCCAGATCGTCGGCCTGCTCGGATACGACTTCTTCGGCGCGACGGCGCTGCGCATCGACTACGGCGCCGGGACCGTCGATGCGTATCGCCCGCGCTCGCTCGCCCCCGCTCGCGGCGCGCTGCCGGTCGAGATGCGCTTGGGCAGCCAGGTCCCGCTCGTGCGGGCGAGCCTCGATCGGGCCGCATCCGATGCCTTCATGCTCGACACGGGCGCGCAGTTCGGCTACGTCGTCCTGCCGCGCTTCATCCGCGTCAACGGCGCGCAGCTCGCTCGGCAGCCGAAGCAGGCAGTCGACTTCGCGTCGGGGATCGGCGGATCGCTCCCCTATCGTTCGCTCGGGCGGATGAGGCTCGTGATCGGGAGCACGATCGCGATCGACGACGGCTCCGGGATCGAGGCCCTCACGGCCGGAAATCTCGGGACGGACGGGGTCGACGGGATCGTCGGAAGCGACACGTTGCGGCGGTTCGGGCTCGTTCTGGACTACGCGCAGAACCGGGCCTGGTTCGAGCTCCCGTCGCGCTCGCCCGACCGCACGCTTCGAACGGCCGTGGTTGACGGTCGCTGAGGCTCTTGGTAAGATGGCCGAGCCGAAGCAGGGTCGCGCGAGCGCTCTCACCGGACGCTTCAGGCGTTCCGGTCGTCACGAAGGAAACCGCCGGTAGGTTTCGTCTACGTGGGATGCTTCGGCATCGCCGCGTTTTTTTTCGTCGAGGAGCCATGCCATAGCACGACCGTTACGTATCAACGATCAGATCCGCATCCGCCAAGTTCGCGTCATCGACGACGATGCCACGCAGCTCGGAGTGATGCCGACGGAGAACGCGCTCGCGCTCGCCCGTCAGAAGGGTCTCGATCTGATCGAGGTATCGCCGACGGCGATCCCGCCCGTTTGCCGCATCAGCGACTACGGCCGACTCAAGTACGAACAGTCGAAAAAAGACAAAGACGCGCGGAAGAAACAGAAGAACTGGGAGCTCAAGGAAGTCAAGCTCCGCCCCAAGATCGAGACGCACGATTACGAGACCAAGGCCCGCATGGCCGAACGTCTCCTCCTCGACGGCGGCAAGGTCAAAGTCACGATCATGTTCCGCGGCCGAGAGATCACGTACACGAGCTTCGGAAAGCGGCTCCTGGACCGGATGGCCGTCGATATGTCTCCCATCGCTTCGGTCGAACGCGATGCGAAACTCGAAGGCAAGAACATGTTCATGATCCTCGCGCCGCGCGCCGTACCGACGGGGCCGCCGAAGTTCACGAAGCCGGGCGAACCCGCTCCGATCGTCGCCGACGACGATGACGACGACGACCACGAAGATCACGACGAGCACGAAGAAGCTCCCATCGACGACCATGCCGAGACGGGCGATGCGGCGTCACCCGACCACCGAGATCCGGACACGGCCGTCGCGGCCGAAGCAACATCCAACGGTTCGACGAGTACCGCTCCGGAGGCGCCGGCCCCCAGCGCGGAGCCGGATACTCTCGAACGCACCCAAGGAGTCACATCCAGTGCCTAAGATCAGAACGCATCGCGGCACCGCGAAACGCGTCAAGGTCAGTGCGAACGGTAAAGTCTCGCACCGTCACCAGTTCAGCGGCTGCGGTCACATCCTGAGCAAGAAATCCTCGAAACGCAAACGCAAGTTTCGTAAGGATCAGCCCGTTTTTCTCGGCGATCTGAAGCGCTTCGCGCCCCAGATCCCGTACTTGCTTTAGGAGCGTAGGATCTCATGGCACGCATAAAACGCGGTGTTCAAAAGGCCAAACATCGCCGCAAGGTGATGAAGCTCGTCAAGGGCTTTCGAGCCGCTCGTAGTCGCAACTACCGGGTCGCGAACGAAGCGTTGCTCCATTCGCTGAGCTACGCCTTCCGCGACCGTCGCGTCCGCAAGCGCGATTTCCGGTCGCTTTGGATCAGCCGGATCAATGCGGCGGCGCGCCGCGAAGGGCTGTCGTATTCTCGGCTCATCGACGGTCTAAAGAAGAGTGGTGTTACATTGAATCGTAAGGCGCTCGCGGAACTCGCGGTGTCCGATCAAGCCGCCTTCGACTCGCTGCTCGCAGTCGCCAAGGCGCATCTAGAAACCGGTACGTCTCGAATTGCGTCCTAACAGCGACGACCTCGTGTCCGAAAGAACGATCGAATCGATGACGGACTCAAACGGCCTACACAAGACGACGCGAAACTATCCGATCGGGATCGGCCTCGCGATCATTCACGTGATCGCGCTCGGCGTGTTTTTGCCCGTCTTCTTCTCGTGGTCGGCCGTGGCCGTCGCGGTGTCGCTCTACGTGCTCACCGCGTTCGGGATCACGCTCGGCTTCCACCGGCTGCTGACGCATCGCAGCCTCGTCGTCCCCCGCTACGTCGAATACGCGATCGCGATCGTCGGAACGCTCGCCCTCCAAGGCGGCCCGATCGAATGGATCGCGCAGCATCGGAAGCATCACGCCCACACCGATGCCGACGGCGATCCGCACAACGCGCATCGCGGCATGCAGTGGGCGCACTTCGAATGGCTCTTCCGCAGCAACAAGGACCGCCTGGTCCCCGAGCAGTGGGCACGGTGGGCGCCCGATCTCGTCAAGGACCCGTTCTATCGCGCCGTCGAGAAGTACAACATCTGGATGCAGGTCGCGCTCGGGCTCATTCTGCTCGCGATCGGCGGCTGGTCGTGGGTCATCTGGGGCGTTTTCGCGAGAATCGTCTTCACGTACCATTGCACGTGGCTGGTCAACAGCGCGTCGCATGCGTCGGGCTACAAGACGTTCCGCACGGGCGACCTCTCGACGAACAATTGGTTCGTCGCGATCGTCACCTTCGGCGAGGGCTGGCACAACAATCACCACGCCTTCCCGTTCTCCGCGAAACACGGCCTCAAATGGTTCGAAATCGACCCGACCTACTGGACGATCAAAGCGATGGCCGCGCTGAAAATCGCCCGCAACGTCAAACTCCCGACGCGCGAGATGATGGATCGCCTCACCGTCGCAAAAACCATCACGGTCGGAAAGCCGACAACCCCCTCGGGCGCCTAAGCCTCGGCGCACGTCGGAACCGAAACCGCCCGCTTTCCGTAGCGGGCGGTTTTTTTGTGGCCGCGTCGAGAGAGCGAGTGCGCGGTGCTTTGCGTGGAGCGTTCGGATTGCATCTCGTCATCGCAAGAATGCGACACTCCACGCGACCAGCACGGCAAGAGTGCGGCGAGCGACGTCCCCTTCGGACGATTCAAGTCCGGAGGGGATGTCATCGACGCGCTCCACGCGACCAGCACGGCAAGAGTGCGGCGAGCGACGTCCCCTTCGGACGATT
>CAZZYZ010000009.1:0-5458 GCA_964658425.1 Vulcanimicrobiota bacterium
CCTCGTGCCGTCGCACCGCGGCAATGCGCCCGGCCTGGAATACGATACGGGCGTTCCACGGTCGGCGGAGCGACCCGTCGACACGACGCGAGCGCGCTCGATCGCCGAGGGCGGCGTCCTCTACGCGACCCACTGCTCGACGTGCCACGGGATCGATTTCAGAGGCACGGCGAACGTGCCGTCGCTGCTACATGCGGGCGGGGCCGCGGTCGCCTTTTACATGTCGACCGGCCGGATGCCGGCACCGGTGCCGGGCATCCAGGAAATTCATCAGAGTCCGCATTTCGACGCGCGCCAGACCGCCGCGATCGATGCGTACGTCACGTCTCGCGCGCTGACGTCCGTCGCGATCCCGAGCGTCGTCACGAGCCCCGCCCTCCTGCAGCGCGGCCGCATGCTCTTCGAGAACAATTGCGAGATGTGTCACGGCGCGGCGGCGCAGGGCGCGACCGTCGGTCGCGGGTGGATCGCGCTCGCGCTCGATCGGGCCTCGCCGGCCGAGATCGGCGAGGCGATCCGGATCGGCCCGGGCGTCATGCCGAGATGGTCGGCCGCCGTCCTGAGCGACGGCGATATCGACGCGCTCGCGACCTACGTTCGTTACGTCGTGACGGAGCCCGGGACGTACGGCGGTCTCACGTTCGACTACCTCGGGGTCGTGATCGAGGGCGTCGTTGCCGTATTCGTCGGCGTCTTCGGGCTCTTCTGGGTCATCTTCTACACCGGTACGAAGACGTCGGGGGATCGCCTGAACGAGAAATGACCGCTACGCGGGCCGCCCGGCGAGCCGATCGTAGCGTTCCCCGAGGCGCCGTTCGGCGCGCGCCCATTCCGCGCCGCAGATCATGAACGCCGCAAACATCGCGAGGCTGCCGCCGACCCACATCAGCTCGCCCGCGAACTGCTGATCGGCGAGCCCGGCCGTCACGTATCGCGCGTAGAGCACGTGGCGCCCGCCGAAGAGCACGAAGCCGAGAAAGCCCTCGGCCGGCATCGCCGTCATGAGATAGAGCATGCGCAACGGATACGCGAGCGGGCCGTCCATCCACGGCACCGGGCCGATCGCGATGACCGGCAACCAAAACAGCACGCCCGTGCCGAGATACATCGCGTGCTCGAGGATATGAATCGGTTCGTGCTCGAGCGCCGCTTCGTAGAACGGCGTGAAGTGCAGCGTCCACAGCGAAAGCATGAAGAGCAGCCACGCCGTCGCCGGAAAAGCGACCACGCGCGCGACGCGCGAGCGCATGAGGGCGACGATGCGCCGCGCGATCGCCGTCGGTGCGGCACCGAGCACGAGCAGGATCGGCGCGCCGAGCAGGAGCAGCGGCGCGACGCAATCCGTGAGGATGAGATGCTGCAGCATGTGCGGGGTGAACGCCGCGTCGCCCATCGCATCGAGCGGCGACTCGATCGCGAGCAGCGCGACGACCACGCCGCCGATGAAGAACGCGGAGCGATGCCCGGGCCACGCGCGAAGGCGAACGCGCGCGTATCGTGCGACGCCTGCGAGATACATCACGATCGTCGCGACGCTCGAGACGAGCACGAACGGATCGAACCGCCAGTGCGCTAGCATATGCTTCGCTTCGCGCACGCGACCGCGCCGTCCGGCCGCAACGGCCGCGACGGGCCGCGCGTCGTAGACGACGTCATGCACAAACTCGGCGAAGCACTGCTCATTTCGGTCGGCATGGGCTGGCAGGTGGCGTGGAGTCTGATCCTCGGGTTTCTGCTCTCGGGCATCATTCAGACGTTCGTCTCGCAGGGACGCATGCAGCGGCTGCTCGGCCGCAACGGCGTTCGAGAGATTGCGCTCGCGACCGCGTACGGAGCCGCGAGTTCGAGCTGCTCGTACGCCTCCGCGGCGGTCGGCAAGACGCTCTTTAAAAAAGGCGCGGCGTTCATCCCGTCGCTCGCGTTTCTGTTCTCCTCGACGAATCTCGTCGTGGAGCTCGGAATCGTTCTCTATCTCTTGATGGGCTGGCAGTTTACGGTCGCGGAATGGCTCGGCGGGATCGTGCTCGTCGTCATCATGTCGGTGCTCGTGAAGGTCACGTATCCGAAAAAGCTCGTGGAAGAGGCGCGGCGCCACGTCGAGGAGTCGACCGCGGCGCACGATCACGGCGCGACGGCCGACGATTCACGAACGCTGCGCGAACGGATACTCGATCCGCAGACGCGCATCTCGATCGCGCAGACGTTCGCGATGGACTGGTCGATGCTCTGGAAAGACCTCGTCCTCGGCTTCCTCATCGCGGGCGCGCTCGCCGCGTTGGTGCCGGACGGCGTCTGGAAAGCCGTGTTCCTCGCGAACGCGTCGCCAGCCGTGCGGACGATCGGCGACGCGCTGATCGGCCCGCTGATCGCGATCGTGACGTTCGTGTGCTCGATCGGCAACGTGCCGATGGCCGCGATCCTGTGGAGCAGCGGGATCGGCTTCGGCGGCGTCCTGTCCTTCCTCTACGCGGATCTCATCGTGCTGCCGCTGCTCGACGTATATCGCAAATACTACGGTACCAAAATGGCTGCGTACATCGGCGTCGTCTTTTTCGTGACCATGGCGGTATCGGGGCTCTTCATGGATCTCGTCTTCCAGGCATTGCACAGGATCCCGCGCCCCGATCCGCACATCATCGCGCGCGTGACCTACTTCAGCTTCGACTACACGTTTTATCTCAACGTACTCTTCGGCGCGATCGCACTCTACATCGTCTACCTTAACAAACGCCATCCATCGGATCACGAGATGTAAGGCGCGGGTGGGGGCCGATGATGGCGATGCACGATCGAAGCAGGGGGCAAATCGGCCAAAGGATCGACTTCATCTCCCGATCTCGAATGTCTAGGCGAGCTAAGATTCGTGCGGCAGATGCGTCGGAGGACGCACCGACGTCGCGCCAAGCTAGGAGTCGACGATGATTCCGCTTCCGGCTTCTACGCGGCCGATGACCGCACGTAAAACGTTTGGCTCGTGCAGGCCGGCGATCAGTGTTTCGAGCCGCTCGCGCGGGACGGCGATCAGCAAACCGCCGCTCGTCTGCGCGTCGCTCAGGAGCAGGCGCAGCGCGGGCGAAACGCCCGGCGCGAACGTCGTAAACGCAGCGTGCTGCTCCGCGTTGGTGCGCGTTCCGGCGGGCGAGATGCCGCGCTCGATCAGCTCGAGTGCGAGCGGATAGAGCGGGACGGCGGGCGCATCGAAGCGCAACGCGACGCCGCTCGCGAGCGCCATCTCGCTCGCGTGTCCGAGCAGCCCGAAGCCCGTGATATCCGTCGCCGCGTGCGCGCGCGACGCGATCATCGCGGCGCTCGCGGCCGCGTTGAGCGTCGTCATCCACGTGACGGCGTTCGCGATCTCCGCCTCCGTTATCGCGTCTTTTTTTAGTGCCGTACCGAGGACGCCCGTGCCGAGCGGTTTCGTGAGGACGAGCACGTCGCCCGGCCGCGCGCCCGCATTCGTGACGACCGCGCGCGGGTCAACGACGCCCGTGACGGACAGTCCGAATTTCGGCTCGTCGTCTTCGACCGAATGACCGCCGAGCAGCGCGACGCCCGCCTCGGCGAGCACGTCCGCCCCGCCCGCGAGGATGCGCCGCAAGATCTCCGGCCCGAGCCGTTCGAACGGATAGCCGACGATGTTGAGCGCGGTGATCGGCGCGCCGCCCATCGCGTAGACGTCCGAAAGCGCGTTGGCCGCGGCGATGCGGCCGAAATCGTGCGGATCGTCGACGATCGGCGTGAAGAAATCGACCGTCTGCACGAGCGCGAGATCGTCGCGCAAGCGGTACACGCCGGCATCGTCGCGCGTGCCGAATCCGACGAGCACGTTCGGGTCGCCCGAGCGAGGAAGATCGCGCAAGACTTGCGCGAGGTCGGCAGCGCCGATCTTACCGGCTCAACCGCCGCCCGACGTCATCGCGGTCAAGCGGACACGTTGCGGCATCGTCATGCCCCGGAGCTTCCTCCCTCGAGGACGATCCGCCCCGCTCGAACGCTTGGCACCCGCATCACGTCGAATTCGAAAAGAGGGCGGGTATCGTCCGACCTACGAGAAGGCATCGGAAAATGATTGACTATAGCTAATGTTTTGCGTACGATGGCGCGGTGCGCAGTACGCCTCAACAGCGAGCCGTTCTCGATGCGCTCGAAATCCTCGGACACGCGACCAACCTCGAATTGCTTCGCGCCGTGCGGCCCCAATTTCCCGAGCTGACCGTCACGACGATTCACCGGATGACGAACCGGCTGATCGCACTCGCCGTCGTCGGGCGCGGGCCGTCCCTCGACGGCTCCGTCCTCATCGACGCGAACCCTTCGCCGCACGACCACTTCATCTGCACGGGGTGCAACGCGATCCGCGATCTCGTCGTCTCCGACGCGGTGTACGACGAGGTCCAACGGGAGATCGGCGAGGATGTCGTCCGACGCGGTCTCGTCATCGTCGGCCTATGCAAACCGTGCCAGTAATCGTCCCGGTACGCTCTCCGCAACAGCGAAAGGTCATCACATGAACCGGAAGATCTTTGTAGGTTCCTCGGCGCTCGCAACGGCGGCGCTGCTGACGGCGGGAGCGGCCCGCGCGACCACCATGGTGATCGGCGGCACGACGACGCAACAGGCGCTTCTCGCCAAATACCCGCCGCCCCGATCGGGTCAGTGGGTCCGTCTGATCCTCGGGACCGGCGTCGCCTATCAGAAACAGATCGGCCTCGCGAGCGAGGCGACCGAAGCGAGCCCGCTCGCATACGTCGAAACGCAAGTCGGCCTCCCGGGCGGATCGTGCAATCCGAATACGATGAAACGGGCCTACGTTCAAGGCGCGACGTTCGGCGGTCTGCTCGTTCCGCAGCCGGTCATCGCCGACGTCTCCGATTCGGGGACGACGCTCACGCGGTACTCCGACGTCGACGGCGGACAGCCGCAGCAGAAGGGCGACGCGACGCTCCATCTCCTCGACGTCGGATACGTCTACGACGATCGACCCGTACGGATCGTCTCCTCGAAGACGGAGATGATGCAGCTACCGGCCGCGATCGCCTACGCCGGGCCCGAAGATGCGTCGCGCGGCGCGCTCTCGGCCCATCCGACGACGCATACGATCGTCGAATTCGTCGGACCGGCCGATGCGAAGCACATTCTCACGCGGGCGGAATTTTGGACGACGCCGGGCGTCCCGTTCGGTCTCGTGAAGTATCGCGCGTATCCCAAAGGTTTAGAACCGTTCGATATGCACGTCTATTCGTACGGCACGGGCTTCAAGAGCAACGTATCGATGACGCTCAAGACGATTCGCGCGATGACGCCCGGTGGAACGTACGTCAACGCGAACTAGCGATCAGAACGTGTCGGCGCGCTGCGGCGGGAACGAGATCATGCGCGCCTTCGCGAAGACCGGGCGCGGATGGCTCAGCACGAACGCCGAGACGTCGTATGCCGCTTGCTTCGAGAGCGCGTTCGG
>CAZZYZ010000009.1:5468-32726 GCA_964658425.1 Vulcanimicrobiota bacterium
GGGCCGCCGAACGGCATGTTGTAGCGAACGAACGCACTCATCGTCGTCAGCCGGTGCATCCCCGCTCCACCGTTGAACGATTTTGGGCCCCACAGCGGCGGATAGACCGCCGTTCCCCCGCCCGTCGCCCCGTGGCAGGCCGCGCACGTCGTATCGTAAATCTTTGACCCGGCCGCGACGCTCGGTGCGCGATCCGGCTGAAAGTTCACGTAGCCCTGACCCGAAAACCCGCTCCCGACTTTCGCGCCCTTCGAGAGATAGGCGATGTACGCGGTGAGCGCGATCATCTCGCGGCTCGAATACGCGGGCGGCGTGCCGTTCATGCTGTAGAGAAAGCACTCGGCGAGGCGGTCTTGCAGCGTGATGAAGTGCTTCGAGCGCTTGTTCCACTGCGGAAACTTCGCGTACAAGCCGAGGAACGAACCACCGTGCGCCTTCGTGCCGGCGGCGATATGGCACGCTTCGCACGACATCCCGACCCGGCTGTAACCCGGCGCGTACTCGGACGTCGCGCGAATGATGTTCCGGCCGTACGAGACGAGTTCGCCCTCGGCGCCCGCCGGCATCGGTCCCGGCGCGTTCGCCGCAGAGGCCATCGTCGCGGCGTCGACCGCGCCGAATGCGAACGTCCGTTGCGCCGACGGCGAACGATCGAAACAGGCGCCGATCGCGAGAGAGGCGACGAGCGCGAGCGTGCCATAGGTGATCGCCGACCGACGGTTCATCGACCGCGGCTTCCGTACGAAATAGCGGCTACCATCCCGGGGAACGCGAAAATAAATTGCGTTCGCATCCCGTGCCGCATGCCGAGAGTACGGTAGGCTCGCGCATCTCGCACGAGCAATCCGGCCGTATGAAACGTACACGATTTATCGCTGCGGCATCGATCGCGGGAGCCGTTGCGGCGACGCGGCGAACGGCGTTCGCCGCGAGCGGCGACGTTCCGGGCGGGCGCGATCTCGTCGAGCCGAGTTCGGCGTTCGATGCGCGCGCGTTCGAAACGCAGCTCGGCCGGCCGGCGGAGATCCGGCAACTCTGGCAAAACCTCAGCTTTACGCCCGGCGTTTTCAACAACATAAAAAACTCGCTCAACGGTCTGCAATTCGGCTTCGGGTACGCGCCGAAATCGATCGCGATCGCGGCCGCGAATCACGGGCCGTCGAGCGCGTATACGTATTCCGACTCGATCTGGACGAAGTACGGCATCGGCGACTTTTACGACTTCAAGAATAAAAAAGGCGAGCGCATCGCGACGAATATCTTCCTCACACGCAAGAGCGCGCAGGCGGCATCTGGCGACCCGAACGACGAACGCGGGCCCTATCAAGATACGAGCATCGAAGCGCTGCAAGCGCGCGGCGTCATCTTCCTGACGTGCCATACGGCCGTCGAGGAACAGTCGCGCGCGCTCGTCGCCGCCGGTCGTGCGCCCGCCGGGATGACCGGCAGCGACGTCGCAGCCGATATCCTGACGCACCTCATCCCGGGCGCAATCGTCGTCCCGTCGATGGTCGGCACGATCGCGGTGCTGCAGCACCGGTTCGCGTACACGTACATCACGATCCAAGCGTAGCCGAGCCAGGAACGCGGCAGCGTCGCGTCGAGCCGAAGAGAGAGCATGAAGAGCACAGCGCCGAGAACCGACGATCTCCGTATCACCGAAATGACGGAGATCGCCCCCCCGATCGATCTCTTGCGCGAGTTTCCATGCGCTCCGTCGAGTTCGGAACTCATCGCGGGGACGCGCGACGCCGTACATCGCATCCTCCACGGCGAGGACGACCGCATCGTCGTCGTGATCGGTCCGTGTTCGATCCACGATCCGGCGGCGGCGCTCGAATACGCGCGCTTGCTCGGGCCGCAGCGCGAACGTCATTACGCCGATCTCGAGATCGTCATGCGCGTCTACTTCGAGAAGCCGCGTACGACGATCGGCTGGAAGGGGCTCATCAACGACCCCGGACTCGACGACAGCTACGATATCGGAACGGGCTTGCGCACGGCTCGCGAACTGCTGCTCGATATCGCTCGGCTCGGCGTCCCCGCCGGTGTCGAATATCTCGATACGATCACGCCGCAGTATTTCGCGGACCTCGTCTCGTGGGGTGCGATCGGCGCGCGCACGACGGAATCGCAGGTCCACCGCGAGCTCGCATCCGGGCTCTCGTGCCCGGTCGGCTTCAAGAACGGGACCGACGGCAATATCAAGATCGCGGTCGAGGCGATCCTCGCCGCCAATCACGAACATCACTTTCTCTCCGTGACGAAAGAGGGCCGCTCGGCGATCGTCGGGACGTCGGGGAATCGCGACGCGCACGTGATCTTGCGCGGCGGGGTCGAACCGAATTACGATGCCGCGAACGTCGCCGCGGTGAGCGCCGCACTCGCGAAGGCGGAGATCGCGACGGGGATCATGATCGATGCGAGCCACGGCAACAGCCGCAAGCAGCATCAGAATCAGTTGCCCGTCGTGCGCGACGTCGCCGGGCAGATCGCGACGGGCGACGCTCGAATCGCGGGCGTGATGATCGAATCGCATCTCGTCGCCGGCCGTCAGGATCTCGTCGCCGGGCGCCCGCTCGTCTACGGCCAGAGCATCACGGACGGCTGCGTCGCGTGGCCCGAATCGCTCGTGATGCTCGACGAGCTCGCGAGCGCGGTCCGCGCGCGACGGGAGCGACGCGCCGCGCCGCGCTGAGACGTTCCCGCGGTCGCCCGCGTCCAACGTTGCATGACGACGGAAAAGCAGACGACCAACTGGCCCGAGCTCGCCGAGGGCCTCTACACGTTCCTCACCGGCCGCGGCGCGACGATCGAATACGATTTCGATCAGATGGAGATCGCGGTCCCGAGTTCGACGCGTGCCGATGCGACCTCGGCGAAATGGAAGCTCAACGGGAAGCTCCGCGTTCGTACGAGCGAAGCGAAATAGATGCTCGATCTCGAGGGTGATCTCGAACTCTCGAGCGAGATCGGGACGATCGCGATCGTCGCTCGCGGATCCGAGATCGCCGTCGAACTCGGCGGCGGCGGCGCAGGTGCGATCCTCGCACTTCGCAGCGTCGCAACGTCGCGGCGCATGCTGCGTGCCGTCGCAAAGACGTTCGTCTCCCGGGGCTTGCACCTCACCGTCAATCGCGGAAAGGTCAACGTGCTCCGACTCGGAGGTAACGTCGAAACCGATCTCATCGGGAAAGCGCTCGGCATCGCGAACCTCGCGGTCTTTCGAACGTATCGCCGCTCGTGAACGTGCTCGTGACGGGCGCGACCGGGTACATCGGCGGCCGGCTCGTCCCGAAGTTGCTCGAGCGCGGTCATCGCGTTCGATGCATCGCTCGCGATGCGGGCCGTCTCGAAGGTCGCTTCGCCGGTGCGGAGATCGTCCCGGGAGACGTCTTCGATCGCGGGTCGCTCGATGCGGCCTGCGCGGGGATCGACGTCGCCTATTATCTCGTACACTCGATGTCCAAGGGCACGCACGATTTCAGCGCGAGCGATCGTAAGGCCGCGGAGATCTTCGGCGCAGCGGCCCGCGCTGCGGGCATTCGGCGGATCGTCTTCCTCGGCGGTCTCGGCGTCGACGGCCACGCGCTTTCGAAGCATCTTCGCAGCCGGCACGAAGTCGGCGACGTCCTGCGGCGATCGGGGGTCTGCACGACGGAGTTTCGCGCGGCGATCATCGTCGGTTCGGGGAGCGTCTCCTTCGAGATGCTACGGTACCTAACCGATCGCTTGCCGGTGATGATCGCGCCGAAGTGGGTCGAGACGTTCTGTCAGCCGATCGCCGTTCGCGACGTCGTTTCGTATCTGGTCCGCGAGCTCGATATCGAACGGACCGAAAGCGTCGTGCGCGAGATCGGCGGTTCGACCGTGCTCACGTACAAGCAGATGATGCTGCACTACGCACGCGTGCGCGGCTTGCAGCTGCGCAAGATCTACGTCGTTCCGGTGCTGACGCCGCGGTTGTCGTCCGCGTGGGTCCACCTCGTGACGCCGATTCCGTCGTCGCTCGCGCGCCCGCTCGTCGAGGGACTCATGAACGAGGTGACGGTCCGCGACAATACCGCCCGCCGCGAGTTTCCCGATATCGTTCCGATCTCGTACGACGACGCCGTGCAGAAGGCGCTCGATCGCTATTCGATGGTCGGCGGCCCCGAGAGCACGTGGTTCGACGCGTTCGATGCCGCGACGTTGCCGGGGAAGTTCATGGGCGTCACCGAGGGGATGCTCGTCGACCGCCGCGAGCGGCGAACCGTCGCGGCGCCGGACGCCGTCGCGCGCGTCTTCAGCGGCCTCGGCGGCAAGCGCGGCTGGCTCTACGCCGATATCCTCTGGGAGATTCGCGGGATCATGGATCGCATGGTCGGCGGGATCGGGACGCGCCGCGGCCGCCGCGCGGCCGACGATCTACGCGTCGGCGATGCGATCGATTTCTGGCGCGTCGAAGCCTACGAGCCGGGCAAGATGATGCGCCTTCGCGCCGAGATGAAGTTGCCCGGCCTCGCGTGGCTGCAATTCGAAGCCGCCGAAGACGGCGCCGGCTCGCGGTTACGGCAAACGGCGTTCTACGAACCGCACGGCATCATCGGCCTTCTGTATTGGTATTCCGTCGTGCCGTTCCACGGTCTCATCTTCGAGAACATGGCGCGCCGCATCGTAGAGATCGCGGAGCAGGCAGGCACGGGGGCCGCGACGCGCGCGGAGCCGGCGTAGGCGTTCGCGCTCGCGATCGCGGCGCGGATTACGCCGAGGCGACGCGCGCGACGAGGATCGCGATATCGTCCGTCGCGTTTCCGTCGCCGAGGACGTGCGTCGCGATCGCTTGCGCCGGATGATCCGCAGCGAGAACGCCCGGATCGCAGAGCGCGGCTCGTAAGCGCTCGTATCCCTCGTCGATCCGACGCGTCGCTTCGGTAAGACCGTCGGTGAAAAAGACGATCGTACAGCCGCTCGGAATGGGGACGGTCAACGTGCGGGTCTCCGCGCCGTCGCGCAAGCCGAGCATCGGCCCGGGTATCTCGATATCCACGATGCTGCCGTCCGGCAAGCGCAGGAGCGGCCCGGCATGGCCCGCGGAAGCGATCGAGAGCGTCTGCGCGGAGGAATCGTAGATCGCCGCGAGACCGGTCGCGTATGCATCGGAATCGATGAGGCGTATCGTCTTGTCGGCGACCCGCAGCATCGGTATCGGATGCGCTTGCAGCATCGCCGCGGCTTGCATCGATTGCCGCAGCTTCGTCATCGTCACCGCCGCGTGAAGCCCGTGCCCGAGAACGTCGCCGATCGTGATCGCGACGCGTCCGTCCTCGAGCGTGAACGCGTCGTACCAGTCGCCGCCGATCGTCGCTTCGTCGCTACCCGGACGATAGAACGCATCGAACGTCAGCGTATCGAGGACCGCGAGCGACGCAGGGAGCGATGCCGCCTGAAGCTCGACCGCGATGCGCCGATAGCGTTGCTCGCTCGCGAGCAGCGTCTCGCTCGCGATCCGCGATGCCGTGACGTCGCGCGAGACGGCGAGCAGCTTGTCGATCGCGCCGTCCGCGTTGCGGATCGCGGTCACGACGACGTCGAACCAGCGCACGTCACCGCACACGATGAACGTTCCGGTAAACCGTCCGACCTCTCCCGCGAGCGCCGCATGTATGGCAAGGACCGCCTTCGGGCGGTCCTCGCCGTTCCAGAAATCGAGCCACGAACGATCCAGGACGGCCGCGACGTCCTCGATCCCGAGCGCTCGTTGCCCGTTCTCGCTCATCGAGAGCAGGTTCGCATCGAGATCGAGTACTTTGATGCAATCGTCCGTGCTGTCGAGCAGTCGCGCATTGAGCTCGACCTGCGACCGAAGCTCGGATTCGAGCACCTTGTATCGTTCGATGTCGGTGATCGTCCCGAGCCACAGCGGGGGACCGGCCCCCTCGAACGCGCCGATCGGCACGACGTCGCTCAACACCCATCGCAAACGACCGTCCCGGTCGAGCATTTGAAACTCATCGACGAAGGGCGATCCCGCCGCGAGCGCGCTGCGAAGTGCCTGCGTGATCCGCGCGCGATCGACCGGCCGAATCGCCGCGGCGTACGCCTCGTCGAGCGGTAGCGCCTCATCGATACCGGTGCGCTCGAACCAACGCGGGGAGAGGTACCGAATCGCTCCGTCGCCCGACGCGACGAACGTCACGAGCGGCAGCCCGTCCAAGAACGCGCGACTGCTCGCCGCCAAACCGGCGCCGCCCTCTACCGCGGGCACGGCGGCGCGCTCGTCGTAGGTCGGGTTAAGCCGGGCTCCCGCGCAATCACGGCTCGTACGTTCGACGACGACGAGCCATCACCGTCATCCGGGTAGCAAAACGTCCCAGGGACGCGGATCCGGCGCGCCGGCACGCGATCGGAGTCCGCCCCTCCGCGATGACGACGCCGAGAACGACGCCCGCGACCTCACGCACCGAGATATGCGGCCGCCACCGCATCGCTCGCCGAAAGGTTCGCTGCCGTATCTTCGCGGACGATGCGGCCGACTTCGAGGACGTAGCCGCGATGCGCGATCGCGAGCGCTTGACGGGCGTTTTGCTCGACGAGGAGCACCGTCGTTCCGCGCGCGTTGATCTCGCGAACGACGCCGAAGATCGTCTGCACGAGCAGCGGCGAGAGCCCGAGCGACGGCTCGTCGAGCAGGAGCACGCGCGGCCGCGACATGAGCGCGCGCGCGATCGCGAGCATCTGCTGTTCGCCGCCCGAGAGCGTCCCCGCGCGCTGCGCCAATCGTTCGCGTAGGCGCGGAAACGTTTCGAGCGCGCGTTCGAGATCGCTCGCCGCCTCCGCGCGCGACGTGCGGCTGTACGCACCGAGCTCGAGATTTTCACGCACGGTCATCCGCGCGAAGACGCGCCGACCTTCGGGCGCGTGGCCGATCCCGAGCCGCACGATGCGATCCGGCGCGAGCCGCGCGATCTCGCGGCCGTCGAAGCGGATCGCGCCGCGCGCCGAACGCGTGAGCCCGCTGATCGTTCGCAGCGTCGTCGTCTTCCCGGCCCCGTTCGCACCGAGCAGCGTCACGATCTCGCCCTCGTTCACGTGCAGCGAGATGTCGTGCAGCGCACGGATGCGCCCGTAGGCGACGTCGAGCCCGGCGACCTCGAGCAGCGGCATCAGGCGGCCCCGTCGGGGCGTCCGAGATACGCTTCGATCACGAGCGGATCGCGCCGCACGGCATCGGGCGGGCCTTCGGCGATCTTCTCGCCGTGATCGAGCACGGTGACGCGCTCGCTGATCCGCATGACCAGATTCATATCGTGCTCGATGAGGAGCACCGTTACGCCGCGCGCGCGGATCCGCTCGACGAGCGCGATGAGATCGTCCTTCTCGAGCGCGTTCATACCGGCGGCGGGCTCGTCGAGCAGCAAGAGTTTCGGTTCGCTCGCGAGCGCGCGCGCGATCTCGAGCCGGCGCTGGCTGCCGTACGGGAGATTACGCGCGTAGGTCTCCGTATCGCTCGCGAGCCCGACGAATGCGAGCAATTCGTTCGCGCGTTCGCGCGTTCGCCGCTCCTCGGCACGCTGGCGCGGCGTATGCAGCAGCGAATCGACGATCGTCGCACGCATTCGCGCGTTCGCGCCCGTCATCACGTTATCGCGCGCCGACATGAACGCGAACAATCTGATGTTCTGGAAGGTCCGTGCGATCCCGCGCGCCGCGATCCGATCGGTCGCGAGCCCGTCGATGCGCGCGCCGTCGAAGTCGATCGTCCCGCCGGTCGGCGCATACACGCCCGTGATGAGATTGAAGACGGTCGACTTCCCGGCTCCGTTGGGGCCGATGAGCGCGGTGATGGTGCCCGCTTCGACGGCGAGCGAGAGATCGTTCACCGCGACGAGGCCCCCGAACGTGCGCCGGAGCGAACCGAGTGCGAAGAGCGGCATTAGCGCGGGCCGCCCTCGTACTCGGCTTGCTCGCGCGCGGCGAGTCCGGGATCGGTCCGCGGCGCGAGCAGCTCGGCTCTGCGTTGGCGGCTCGGGATCAGCCCTTCGGGGCGGAAGAGCATCATCGCGACGAGGATGACGCCGTAGAGCATGAAGCGATAGTTCGTAAAATCGACGTTCGCGAGCCCGAGCGAATGCGCGATGTTCGTCGATTGCGGCAAGAGAAAACTGTTGATGAACGAGAGCGTGAAACTGCCGACGATCACGCCCGCGATATTCCCCATCCCGCCGAGCACGAGCATCGAGAGCACGAGCACGCTCACGTTGAATTGGAATTGATCGGGCGAGACGAGATCGAGCTTCGCGGCATACACCACGCCCGCGAGACCGCTGAACGACGCGCCGAGGGCAAACGCCGCGAGTTTGGCAGCCGTCGTATTGATCCCCATGTGCCGCGCCGCGAGTTCGTCCTCGCGAATCGCCATCCACGCGCGCCCGAGCCGGCTGCGCTGCAGATTGCGCGCGCCGAGCACGCCGAGCACGATCAGCACGAGCAGCACGTCGTAATACGGCGTCGCGCTGAATCCGAACGGCTTGCCGAAGAACGACGGCTGATCGAGCGACGTGATCCCGTTCGGGCCGTTCGTGTATTGTGCGAGATTCAGGAACGTCTGCGGCACGATCTCGCCGAAGCCGAGGGTGACGATCGCGAGGTAATCGCCGCGCAGCCGAAGCGTCGGCGCGCCGAGGAGGATCCCGAACAACGCCGCGATCGCGGGCGCGATGAGGAGCATCAGCCAGAACGGGATATGCAGCCCGAATTGCGGGCTCGCGAGCAGCGCGTAGCTGTACGAGCCGATCGCGAAGAACGCGGCGTAGCCGAGATCGAGTAACCCCGCAAAGCCGACGACGATGTTGAGCCCGAGCGCGAGCAGGACGAACGCACCCGCGTTCGCGAGGAAATCGACGTGCGCGTTATTCGGATCGAGGTACGGAAACGCGACGAGCACGATGCCGAGCACGCCGAGCGCGATCCGGCGCGCGAGCGGCGAGCGCACGTTAGACTTTCTCGGGGAGCGACTCCCCGAGCAGGCCCGAGGGCCGGAAGATCAACACGAGCACGAGCACCGAGAAGACGACGACGTTGGACCACTGAGCGCCCTGCGGTACGTATTGCGTCGCCAGCGCCTCGATGAGACCGATCGAGAACCCGCCGATCATCGCACCCGCGATGTTCCCGATCCCGCCGAGCACCGCCGCGGTGAACGCCTTGAGCCCCGCTTCGAAGCCGTTGAAGAACCACGTGGTGCCGTAATACACGCCGCTCACGAACCCCGCGGCACCCGCGAGCGCGCTGCCGATGAAGAACGTCATCGCGATCGTCGTGTTGACGTTGATGCCCATGAGCTGCGCGGCATCGCGATCCTGCGCGGTCGCACGCATCGCCTTGCCGATCTTCGTATTGTAGATGACGAGCTGCAGCGCGATCATCATCACGATCGCGAGCGCGATGACGATGCCCTGTTTCGCCGACACTTCGACGCCCCCGACGATCAGCGACGGATTCGGAATGATCTGCGGAAACGGGACGGGCGACGGCCCGCGCCAGAGCTGCATGACGTTCTCGAGGATGAACGACATCCCGATCGCCGTGATGAGCGGCGCGAGGCGCGGCGCGCCGCGTAGCCGTCGGTACGCGAGCCGTTCGATGAGCACGCCCGTCAGACCGCATAGGAGCATCGAAGCGAAGATCGTGATCAACACGACCGCGAGCAGCGGCGCGCCGTGCAGTTCGCCCGAGACGCCGAGCGCCGTCAGGATCGCGAGCGAGAAGAACGTGCCGAGCGTGTAGACGTCGCCGTGCGCGAAGTTGATGAGTTCGATGATCCCGTAGACCATCGTGTATCCGAGCGCGATCAGCGCGTAGATGCCGCCGAGCGAGAGACCGTTGACGATCTGCTGGAGGAGGATCTGCACGTTATTTCGCGGCTGACTGACTCACGAAGTTCATCTTGCCGCCCGCGACCTCGTAGACGCTGAGCACGCCGTTGGTCGTAT
Organism: Vulcanimicrobiota bacterium; assembly: GCA_964658425.1. Taxonomy (GTDB): domain Bacteria; phylum Vulcanimicrobiota; class Vulcanimicrobiia; order Vulcanimicrobiales; family Vulcanimicrobiaceae; genus CAZZYZ01. Next base: position 15,443 of record CAZZYZ010000009.1, read on the forward strand.
CGCCGTTGCGATCGAACGAAACGGGGCCGATCGGCGAGGTCGCCTGCGTCGCCGCGACGTTCGAGAGGACGGCGTCGCGCGACGGCAGCTTGCCGCCGTTCGCGGCGATCGCTTTCTCGATCGCGGCGATCAGCACGTTCGTCGCGGCGAACGCGCTCGCACTGTACGGACCGACCGGCACGCTCCAGCGCTTCTCGTACTCGGCGACGAACGTTTTCGCGCTCGGCAGATGCGACGCATCGGGCGCGGCGACCGTCATGAACGTGCCGTTCGCCATCGTGCCCGCGGATTTCAAGAACTCGGCATCCGCGATCCCGTCGCCGCCGATGTACGCGACGCTCGCCATCCCGGCGTCGCCCATCTGCTTGCGCAGCAGGCCGCCGCCGGTCGACGTCGTGCCGCCGAAGAAGATCACGTCGGGGAGCGACTCGTGCGCTTTGGTCAGCAGCGCCTTGTAATCGTTCTGACCCTTCGAGAGATGCTCGTGGCCGAGCACCGTCCCGCCGTCCGCTTTGAAATCGGCTTCGAAGACGTCGGCGAGGCCTTTGCCGTACGTCTCGTCGTCGTCGATGACGAACGCTTTCGCGAGCCCGCGTTTGCGTGCGAACGTCGCCGCCGCCGCGCCCTGGCGGTCGTCGGTCGCCGAGACGCGGAAGAACGCGTTTCGATCGGGATGCGAGGGCCGCAAGCGCTTCGCGGCGTCGCCCTTGGTCAGGCCGGGATTCGTCGTCGCGGGGCTGATCTGCACGAGCCCCGCATCGTTCGTGATCGGGATCTCGGCCGCGCCCACGCTCGAATTGAACGGCCCGATCATCCCGAGGACGCTCGGATCGGCGACGAACGAGCGCACGTTCTGTGCGCCCTGCGCCGGATCGTGCGCGCCCTGAACCGCGTCGTCGAGATCGTCCGCCGCGAAGGTGAAGCCGCCCGAAAGCTTCTTCGCGTTCGCCTGCTCGATCGCGAGCACCGCGCCGTTACGCGTCGGGATCCCGGTCGACGCATCCGCACCGCTCACCGGCAGATCGATGCCGATCTTGATCGTCGATCCCCCGGCCGAACCCGCGGACGACGACGACGACGAACAGTCCGCGAGTAAGGCGGCGAGCGCAGAGAAGGCGAGGATGCGTGCGAGTACGCTCACGGCGCCGAGTCTACGCCGGGGGAAATCGCTTCCCTTTCGGGCGAATGGCCGACGGATGTTCGGAAGACCGGGATGAAGCGTTGGACGATCGCCGCAATCGGCGTCGCGATCTTCTTCTATCTTCTCGCGATCGACAACGACGTCTATGCGGCGACGTCGCCCGCGTGGCTTTCTTGGCACGTCGTCTTACGTAAGTTCTACAGCATCGTCGCCTTCGCGCTGGTGGCGTACCTCCTACGCCGCGCGATCGGCGAAAACGGCGGCACGCGCGTCGTCGTCCCGTGCATCGCGGGCGTCGCTTGCTACAGTGCGGCGATCGAACTCGGGCAGTATTTGCACGGCTCGAACGAGGGCCTCGGTTGGAACGCGTTCGACGCGTTGTGCGGAGCGGTCGGCGGCGCGATCGCGGTGTTCGACCGGATCGCGCCCCGAACGCGTACGCGTTAGATCGCCGAAGGCGGGAGGTCCAGGGACGGGAAGCAGTGCGGCTGCTGGAAGCCCGTCGCCGGGCCCGATGCCGGATAGGAGATGTTGTCTCCGCCGACGCCGCCCGGGATCTTATCGAAGCCGGCGAGGCGCCGCATGCGATACGCGATCACGTGATCCGCACACGACGAGTCGCCGCTGACGCCCAAGCCGCCGATGACCTGACCGTTTTGGTACAGTGCCAAACCACCGCCGAACGTGATGATCCCGCCCGCGATCGTCGTCTGCGAGAGGCCCGAAAGATCGTTGGCGTGGAAGGCCGGGTTGAAGGGATTGGATTCGCTCAGCCCCCAGAGCGAACCGCCCGGCTGGGTCGATGCGTAGAGCATCGTCGTCGAGAGCGAGAGCGCGCTATCGCTGAACGCGTCCGCGCTCCACGCCTTGGCGAGTGCGATCGCGCGGCTTCCGGGCCACGCATCGCCCGTCCGGATCACCGAGCACACGTGGGCCCAACGATCGACGACGGCCGGCCACATGCGAGCGCTAATCGTGGACGACCCGATACTACCGCCCGGCGCCCTCCGCGTCGTCACCCGCGCGGGTTAGGGAACCGATCGCGTGCAGCGCGAGAACGAGCTGCGACTGCCTCGCCGTCTGCGTTTTCTCGAAGAGCCGACGGAGATGCGTGCGAACGGTCTCGCGCGAGATCCCCGAACGACGCGCGATCTCGCCGACGTCGTGGCCGTCGGGTAGCGCGAGCGCGACGGACATTCGGCGGGCGACAAACCGAACGCGGCTTCGATCCGCGCCCGGTCCACGGCGCGTTTCCCGCCCGCGATGCCGAAGAGCAGTACCGCGCTCCCCGGTGCGGCGGTCGCGATCGAGATGACGAACGGCTGCGTCGCGTAGTCGTCGCTCCGCGCGAGCACGACGCACGGTTCTCGAGCGAAGCATTCGGCGTCCGACGTCACGGCGGTGATCGCCGCGCGGATCGCAGCCTCGACGGCGCGATCGCGGAATTGCAGCGAGGGGCCGATCGCGAACACGAGCGTGCCGCTCCGGTCGACGAGCGCGATGCCGAGATCGACGGCATCGAGGCAACCGGAAAAGGCGGTTTTGCGTCCGCGCAGCGTCCTATGTCGTGAGGGATTGCCTCGCCGTCTCCGTCAGGAGGCGCACGATATCGGGGTGCGAGCCGAGGAAGGGCGCGATCTCGATCGCGATACCGAGATCGCGCCGCGCGTCATCGACGATCCGCGTGAGATCGCGGCGCACGTGCATCCCGGGCGAGAGAAAGAACGGCAACAGCACGATGCGATCCGCGCCGTCAGCCTTCGCCGCGGCGAGGGCATCGGCGATCGTCGGCTCGGCCATCTCGAGAAACCCCGTCCCGACCGGGACGCCGAGTTGCGCGGCGAGCTGCGTCGAGAGATCGGTCAGCGCACCGTTCGCGTCGGGCGAACGGCTGCCGTGCCCGATCAGAACGACGTACGCGCTCACGCGGGCACGAGTTCGCGGACGGCGCCGGCATTGAAATACGCGGCCTGCGGATGGTGGATGACGAGCGCCGCCGTCGATTGTTCGGGCACGATCTGATACGCCTCCGTGAGCTCGGTCCCGATCGCCCGTTGCGCGTCGAGCACTCGCCACACGAGTTCGTGCTGCGAGAGGTCCGGACACGCTCCATACCCCCATGAGTAGCGTTTCCCTTGAGTCGGCGCGAGCCCGAGTTCCCGGCGAATCCGGGCGTGCGTGTGCGACGCGAGCGCCTCGGCGGCTTGCACGGAGAAGCCGTGTAAGAAGTAGCTCTCGCTGTAATCGCCCGCGGCGTGAAGCGCGTCGATGCGCTGCGAGACCTCGCGGCCGACCGTCACGACCTGCAGCGCGAGCACGTCACTCGCCACGCCCCCGGCGGGTTCGCGTAGGTAATCGGCGAGGCAGAGGTGCTCGCCGCCGACCTGCCGCGAGAACCCGAAGCGTCCGATCTCGCGCGACGGGTCCTCGGGATCGAAGAGGATCACGTCGTCGCCGAGCCCCGCGGCCGGGAAGTACCCGTACACGACGCGCGGTGAGAGCGTCCCCTCGCGTTCGGCCTGCTCCTGGAACCGCGCGAGCCGCGGCCCGAATTCGTCCGCGACGAGTGCATCCCAGGCCGCGCCCTTCACGTTGGCGCCGCCCCACGAGAGCCGGTACAGGCTCTTGAGATCGAAATGCTCCCAAAGCTCGGCGGGCGGGATCGCGTCGAACGTCCGCGCGCCGAGGAACGGAGCCCGCGGCACCTCCGCGACGACGAGCCGCGGCCGGGCGGTCTCGATCGGACCCGTCCCACGTGGTGCGGTCTCGACGACCTTGTTCTTCGAGCGATCGGCTTCGACGCGGATCCGCTCCAGGAACGCGTCGCGGCGCTCCTGCGGAGCGGTGAGCGCATCCATGATCTCGAGCCCCTCGAAGGCATCCTTCGCGTAGAAGACGCCGGGATCGAAGTAGCGCTCGCCCTCGTCGAGGTACGCGATGCGCCGGCCGAAATCGCGATTGATCGCCGCGCCGCCGATGACGACCGGGAATTCGAGCTTGCGCGAGTCTTGCTCCGCAACGCAGATCGGCATCTGCTTCGATGTCGAGACGAGCAACGCCGAAAGCCCGATCGCATCGGCGCCGACTTCGACCGCCTTGTCGAGGATGCGCGTCATCGGGACTTGTTTGCCGAGGTCGTGCACGGTGTAGCCGTTGTTGGAGAGGATCGTATGCACGAGATTCTTGCCGATGTCGTGCACGTCGCCGAAGACGGTCGCGAGCACGATCGTCCCCTTCGTCGAGCCGCTCTTCTTCTCGAGGAATTGTTCTAGGTGAGCGACCGCCTTCTTCATCACCTCGGCCGACTGCAGCACGAACGGCAAGATCAACTCGCCCGCACCGAATTTGTCACCGACCTCTTTCATCGCGGGCAGCAGCACGTTATTGAGCGTGTCGACGGGGTCGCGCCGTTCCAGGACGCGATCGATCTTCGCTTCGATGCCGTCCTTGCGGCGGCGCAGGATCGCGTTGTGCACCTGCCGCTCGATCGGCTCGTTCGCATCGTCCGCAATCGCGACGGCCGCGGCGGCACCGCTCGGCGTACCGAGCGCTTCGAAGTACTCGATGAGGTGCTGCAGCGCATCGGGCCGGCGATTGAGGACGAGATCGTCGCAGAGGTCGCGCTCCTTCGCATCGAGCTCGCCGTAGGGCGTGATCTCCTTCGCGTGCACGAGCGCCATGTCCAGACCCGCCGCGACGCAGTGATGCAGCATCACCGAATTGAGCGCGGCGCGGGCCGCGGGCTTGAGGCCGAACGAGACGTTCGAGACGCCGAGCGACGTCAGGACGCCGGGCAGCCGTTCCTTTATGAGCCGGATCCCCTCGATCGTCTCGACGGCCGAGGGGAAGAACTCGGGGTCGCCCGTCGCGAGCGTGAACGTCAGCGCGTCGAAGATCAGCGCGCCCGGCGGGATGCCGTATTCGCCGACGACGATATCGTAGATGCGCTGCGCGACCGCGGCCTTGCGCTCGGCCGTCTTCGCCATCCCCTCCTCGTCGATCGTGAGCGCGACGACGGCGGCGCCGCTCTCCTTGACGAGCGGCAAGACGGTATCGATCTTCGCGCGGCCGTTCTCGAGATTGACGGAGTTGACGATCGCGCGGCCCGCGTAGATCTTCAGCGCCGCCTCGATGACCTTCGCTTCGGTCGAGTCGATCATCAGCGGCGTCTCGACCGATTGCGCGAGGCGCTTGACGATCGTCGCCATCTGGAGGTCTTCGTCGGTTCGCTCGGTGAGCGCCGTGCAGAGGTCGAGCACGTGCGCGCCGCCCTCGACCTGCTCGCGCGCGACGAGCGTGATCTCGTCGTAGTCGTCCGCGAGCAGCAGCCGCTTGATGCGCCGCGAGCCCTGGGAATTGATCCGCTCGCCGACGAGCAGCGGCGAGCCGTCCTGCTTGAGCGCCGTCGCCGTCATCGCCGAGGCGGCGAACTGCAAGGGCTTGGGCTCGGGCGGACGGCCGCGCTTCCCGGCCGCGACGCGGACGAACGCGGCGATGTGCTCGGGGGTCGTGCCGCAGCACCCGCCGATCGCGTTGACGCCGAAATCGTGGATGAAGCCGCCGAGCTCCACGGCCATCTCGGCGGGCGATTCCGGGTAGATCGTCTCGCCCTTGGGCCCCATGAGCGGCAGCCCGGCGTTGGGGACGACGGCGACGAAGCAACGCGAATTCTCGACGAGGTAGCGCACCGCGTCGCGCATGTGGCTCGGCCCCGTCGAGCAATTGAGGCCGATGACGTCGATCGCGAGCGCGTCGAGCGTCGCCGTGACGGCGCGGATGTCGGTGCCGAGCAGCATACGGCCCGTCACGTCGAGCGTCGCCTGCGCCTGGATCGGGACGCGCCGCACGCCGCGGTCGAAGGCCCGCGTGATCCCCGCGATCGCGGCCTTCATCTCCAAGAGATCCTGGCTCGTCTCGAGCAAGAGAAAATCGACGCCGCCTTCGACGAGGTAGCCCGCCTGTTCGCCGTAGATGTCGGCGAGTTCGTCGAAGGTGATCTTCGAGAGCGTCGGGTCCGAGGACGAGATCAGCATCCCCGTCGGGCCGAGCGCTCCCGCGACGAATCGCGGCTTCTCGGGCGTCGAGACGGCGTCGCACGCGGCGCGAGCGAGGGCGGCCGCCGTGCGATTGACGTCGGCCGTCCGCTCGCCGAGGCCGTACTCGTCGAGCTTGAGCCGCGAGGCCGTGAACGAGTCCGTCTCCACGACGTCGGCCCCGGCCGCGAGGTACGTATCGTGGACGGTGCGGATCAGGTCGGGCCGCGAGAGCGTCAGCGCCTCGTTGCAGCCCGCATATGCCGCGCCCCCGAAATCCTCCGGGCCGAGTTCGAGGGACATCAATTCCGTGCCCATCGCCCCGTCGAAGACCAGGACCCGGTCGGCAAGCGCCTCGAGATACGTCTGCATTCCGGCTAGCATACTCGATGGAGCTCCCTACCGGAAGCGTAATTGTCGAAACCGTCCCGATGCCCTACGATTCGACAATGCCGCGCTCAGATGCCTCGCGGCGGACGCGGGCCCTCGCGACCGCCGCGGACGCGTTCGAACACCTCGAGGAACGGACGCCGTCGCTGCGCCGCGAACTCGCGCTCGCCGAGATCGGCTCCTCGATGCGGCTGGCCGGGCACCGTTTCGCACGCGACGAAGTCGCGGCGCTCGCCGAGCGTGGGATCGCGCCGCAGGGTCGCTCCCTCGCCGCCTGCAACGCGCTCGCCGACTACGCCGCAGCGAGCGATTACGTCGCCCACGTCTCGCGGACCGGCCGCAGGCGCGCGTGGCTCGAGGCGCGCGAGATCGTCGCGCTGCACACGCTCGCGACGCGCCGGACCCTCGGTGCGCGGCCGGGTCTCTGGCGCGCCGAGACGCACGCCCCCCGCGGCGACGGCGCCGTCGCACCCGCCCCGTGGGCGATCCCGCGCGAGATCGACCGCTACGTCGAACGCGTTGCGCCGGGGCCGCCCGCCGCGCCCGAGGCGCTCGCGACGTGGCTCGCCGAGGCTCTGCGCGGCTTCGACCGGATCGCGCCCTTCTCGAGCGCGAACGGCCGCGTCGGGAGACTCGTGCTCGGGATCCTCTTGCGCCGCCTACGTCTCCCGCCGCTCGTGATCGAGACCGCCGCGCAAACCGCACGCTTCCGAACGGCGTGCGACCTCGCGACGCGCGGCGAGCTCGAGCCGCTCGCGCTCGTTCTCGCAAGCGCCCTCGTGCGGACCGTCGAGAACGCGCGTCTCGCGACTGCCGGAAGCCCGCTCGTCCCGCTCGCCTCCCTCGCCGACCGGGCAGAACGGCCGGCCCTCTACAAAGCCGTCGAACGCGGGCGCCTCCGGGCGATCCGTCGCGGTCGGAACGTCTATTCGTCCGCGGCCTGGCTCGCCGAGTACCGGCGCTCGCTCTCCCCCGCCGGTCGGCCCCGCACATCTCCGCTCGCTGCTGGGAAATGTGATCCCGGGAGGGCGGCTAATAATGCTTTGTAATTATTTCACTCGATCGTTTGCCGAAGATTCTTGAGTATGATGACGCCGACCAAGACGTCCGACCCGGGAGTAACCGTGAACCCGCAACTCTACGACGGCGCGCGCAATCGCGCGATCCCGACCTGTTACATCGTCGATGAACGATTGCACGTCGTGATGGGGACGGATATCGAACCGGGCCAAACGCCGGAACCGTTGCCGACCGCGATCTCCGACGTGGTCGCCGCGCTGCTCTCCGAAGCCGACGGCGATTTCGCCGAAGCTGCGGGGTCGCAGATCGTCGAAGGCAAGCTCGTCCGCATCGCGCCGCTGGCCGGACCGCTCGGCCGCTGCCTCGGCGTCTTCGTCGAAGTGCTGCGCGGTCGCGACGCGCTCGCGAGTGCGATCGAACGTTACGGCCTCAGCGCCCGCGAATCGGACGTACTCTCGTGCCTCTCGTTCGGCGAACGCACGAAGGGGATGGCGAAAGAACTCGGCATCTCCGAGGCGACCGTCAGCGATCACGTCAAGAGCATCATGGCGAAGATGAACTGCCACAGCCGCACGCAACTCCTCGCGCGAGTCTTCGGCCCGTCCTAACTTTTCTCGACTTGGCGATCGGAACTCGAGTGAAGGGCGTCTAACGTGCGGGGTCGCGTCGCGGTCCCACTCGTTTTGCCGCGGGACGACGCACCATCTGCCACATGACGCACGGCCACTCGACGGCAGGGACGGCGTAGCGGGTGCGGTATCCGATAAACACATCTTTCCCACTTCGATCGGAATGCCATGAAAGATAAATCTACGGTGCGAAGCCTATCGGTTTTGGCGCTTGGTCTTATTGTCGCGCTGCCCGCCGCACACGTTCGCGCCGCCGATACGTCGGCCGGTCCGAACGCAGCGTCGTTCGATCGCCCCTCGAGCGATTCGTCGTCATGGATTCTTCCCGGACACGACTACAGCGCGAATCGCTACGTGGAGATGCCGCAGCTTTCGCCGTCGAACGTACCGACGCTCAAGCGTGCGTGGCGATTCAAAATTTCGGACGACAGCCCGATCGAGGCCCAGCCGATCGTGTGGAACGGGATGGTCTACATCACCTCCGCCCACGATCACGTGTACGCGCTCGATGCGAAGACGGGCGAGCAGAAGTGGGAGTTCGCGGACAACCCGCACGTCATAGCCTTCGCCGCGAATCGCGGCGTTGCGATCCTGGACGGCAAGCTCTTTCTCGGAACGCTCGACGGTCATTTGATCGCGCTCGACGCGACGACCGGAAAGAAAGTGTGGGACGTCGTCGGCGTGCACGACACGACGAATTCGTTTTACTCGATGCAGCCCGTCGTTTATAAGAACATGCTCCTGATGGGCGTCTCCAACGGCGATTGGGGAGGTCTTGGGTACATCACGGCGTTCAATCCGGCCGACGGGTCGCGCATCTGGGAGTGGAACACGGTTCCCGGCCCGGGTGAGGCGGGCCACGAGACGTGGGCCGGCGATTCGTGGAAGCGTGGCGGGGCTGCGGTGTGGAGCGGTCTCGCGATCGATCCGAAGACGGACACGATGTATGCCGATCTCGGCAATCCGCAGCCGGACTTCTTCGGCGACGCTCGCAAGGGCGCGAATCTCTACTCGAACTCGATGGTCGCGCTCGACATCTCGGGCGCCCAGCCGAAGGTCAAGTGGTACTACCAGTTCATCCCGCACGACACGCACGATTGGGATCCAGCGATGCCGCCCGTACGCTTTACCGGGACGGTCGCCGGCAAATCGCGAGAGCTCGTCGCCGCCGGCGATAAGGGCGGCAACTTTTGGATCCTCGACGCGACGGACGGCAAACTCGTCGATCACGTTGCGGTGAGCACCCAGAAGGGTCAGGACACCGCTCCGAGCCCCGAGGGAAATCTCGCATGCCCGAATACGAACGGCGGCGTGGAATACAACGGCGGCTCGTACGATCCGCAGACGAACGTCTTTTACGTGCCGAGCGTCGATGAGTGCGGCATCTGGAAGAAGCTGCCCACCGCGACGTACATCGGCGGCCAGTTCTTCCTCGGCGGCACCTTCCCCAAGCTCGAAGGTCCCAATACCGGCTGGATGAACGCCGTCGACGTCTCGACCGGCAAATTCGTGTGGCGCAAGAAGCAGTCGCTGCCCGCAGTGGGCGGCGCGCTCGTCACGTCGACCGGCCTCGTGTTCTCCGGAATGACGTCCGGCGACTTCGTCGCTTTCGACGCGAAGTCTGGAAACGAGCTGTGGAAGGATGCGACCGGATCGCCGATCCTCGCTCCGCCGGCGGCCTACATGATGGATGGGAAGCCGTTTATCGCGGTCGCATCGGGTCAAGCGGGGAACCAGCTCGTCCCCGAGATGCCGCAAACGAGCCCGAACGGATCGTTCCTCACCGTCTATTCTTTATGATGAGAATTCCTCGGCTGGGTCGCCTCGCCGCAACGATCGTCGCGAGCACGCTGCTCGCGGCGACCGCAGCGCGCGCGGCGACAATCGACGACCGTTCGACGGCGCACGCGGCACTCGCGGACATTCGCTCGACGATCGCCGATATCGTGCAGATCGAAAACGGCTTCGCCATCGGCCACCAGACGTATGTGGCCGCAGCGGAACGTGCGCGTAACGGACTCGTCGGAAACCGCGATCCGGAGTACGTGGCCTCGGCGGGGAACTCCAGCGACGCGGCCGGTGCGATCGCGCACCTCGACGCACTTCTCGATCGCAAGGACGACTCGGTTTGGACGCCCGCGATGCAGGGTGCGAAGATCAATCTTCTCGCGGCCGAGCAGAGTCTCACGAACGCACTGCATGAAAAGCAGATGGAAGACTACGAGACCGATCTCACGACGGCACTCTCTAGCCTGTCGCTTGCGATCGGCCGCCCGACCGATACGGGGGTCCTCGGCGGTCTTCAAGGTGCGCTCGCGGCTACGACGCTCGGCGTACCGCCCGGCGCCCGAATCGTTCCCGGCTGCTCCACGCCGGCCGAAGCTCCGACGTACGGCGTGCTTGATGGCAACGTGACGTTCGTGAGCGTTCCCCGAACCGCCGACGCTATCAGCGTTCCCGCCGAGATGATGGTCGACCATCTCGTAATCATGCCGCGGCAAGTTGTGTTCTTCACGCGGCCGCAAGGCGAGATTGCGCACGTCTGTGCGTCGGCCTCGGCGCAACGGTCGAATGCGGCGGCGCCGGTGTCGCTCGCGCCCATGCCGGCGCACGAGCGCGTCGCAACGGCGACGTTCGCTCGCTTTGCATCGACATCGCCTGCGCGGATCATCGTCGATGATGCGACCGCAGCACCCGCGCCCGTCTCGGTCGGCCCGTCATATACGCTCGCGCAAGCCCACGCCGGAGCGAAGGTCTATGCGAACGTCTGTATGTCGTGCCATGGAGCGAACCTTCAGGGAGTCGCCGCTCCGGCGGTCGCGGGCAAAGTGTTTCTCTCCTCCGTGACGGGCAACAAGTGGACGTATGCGGATCTCCGCAATCTCGTCGTCCAGCAGATGCCGCTCAATAACCCGGGCTCGCTCACGCCGGCGCAATATGCGAGCGTGATCGCATTTTTGCTAGCACAAAATTGTTTCCCGGCCGGTTCGAGTGCGTTTCCCGAGAACGACGATCCCGCGCTCGCGAGCGCGAAGCTCGTCGCACCGGCGTCGCCGGTCGCGGCGACCGACACGGTACTCGGGACCTGCGCGGTGCATTGATACGCGGCGCGCGCATCCCTCGATGAAACGATCGCTCGCGCACGGTCGAGGCTCGATCGAGGTCGACAACCGGGCGAACGCGACCATCGTTCGCTAACCGATAAACGGTTTCGGTTTCGAGGTCTCACTGCTTGCGCATATGCAGGCTTGCGTGTTTTGCACGTGATCCGTCGTCACGCGCTCGACCGCCCGCTCCTCCTTCCCGAGCATCCGCCTCAGTCGGCCGCTATCGGCGTGGGCGAGAACGTAATCACGAAATGCCGTATCTCCGCGGCCTGACGCGCGGCCGTCGCCGCGTCCAGGCCTGCTGGCATAACGGATTCGCGAACTCGACGATGAGGATCGCGGCCTTACTCGCGAGGGCGACGCACGCAGCTCCTCGCGCGCGACTTCGGCCCGCCGGACGATTCGGCTAGACCGGCTGCGGCGCCATCAGCAAGAATGCAACGACCAGGACTGCGAGTGCGGCGATTCCCATATCGGTCGGCTCCCTTCCACGTTGACGAATCCGATGGGATCGAGCGTAGCGGGACATCCTGAGAACAGCATTGGGAGCGCAGCGAAGCAACGCGATCCTCACCCAGTTCCAACCCCCTCGAGCGCGCGCTCGAGATCGGCTATGAGATCGGCGGGATCGGCGAGGCCGACGTGCAGTCGCACGAGTCGGCCCGCATACGCATAGGCGGCCCGCTTCACGTCGAAGTACGGAACCGCCAAGCTGGCGACGCCGCCCCAACTATAACCGATCGAAAAATATTCGAGTCGGTCGATGAATGCCTGGATCGCCTTGCGTTCCACGTGCGCCGGGAAGACGATCGAGAAGAGGCCGCTCGAGCCCGTGAAGTCGCGCTTCCAATGCTCGTGCCCCGGACACGACGGCAGCGCCGGGTGAAGGACGGTCTCGATCTCAGGGCGCTCCGCGAGGCGACGCGCGACGGCAAGGGCCGAGCGTTCGATCGCATCGAGCCGGACGTACAACGTCTGCAATCCGCGAAGCGCCAAGCTGCAGTCGTCGGGCGAGACGCCGAGTCCGAGCCTGGCATGGGTCTTCCCGATCTTCGCAAAGAGCCGACCGTCGCGCGCACTGACCGAACCGAGCAGCAGATCGCTGTGACCGCCGATGTATTTCGTCACCGCTTGGATGCTGATATCGACGCCGTGCGCGAACGCATCGAAGTACACGCCGGCCGAATACGTGTTGTCGAGCGCGACGATCACGTCGCGCTCGCGCGCCGCACGAACGATAGCCGGAACGTCCTCGATCTCCATCGTGATCGAACCCGGGCTCTCACACCAGATGAGACGCGTATTCGGGCGAATCGACGCGGCGATGTTCGCGCCGATCAACGGCGGATAGTATTCCACGTCGACGCCGAATCGCGCGAGCACGTCGCCCGCGAATCCGCGCGTCGGGCCGTACGCGGTATCGGGGATGAGCACGTGCGCGCCGGACGCGGCGAACGTAAAAAAAACGAGCGTGATCGCCGCTAAGCCGCCGGGCGTCAATACGGTTTTGTGCGCGCCCTCGAGTTCGGCGATGCGCGCCGCCAACTCCAAACTCGTCGGCGTGCCGAACAACCCGTACGTATACGCGGCTTCGTCGTGATTCCACGTGTCGGTGACCGCTTCGGCGGTGGCGAATAGCGTCGTCGAGCCGCGATACGTCGGCGTGACGAGCGAGCGAAATCCGGCCGGTGCTTTCGGAGTGACGTCGAGGAGCTTCGTCGATCGTTTGGCCATCGAGCCCGCTTCGCCGTCGTTCGGTGGTGTCGCTCGTTTCGGCCCGTGTAAGCGAACGTCGGGGTGGCATCCAAGCCGCAGGTACGGCGACCCCGCAGACAGGCATTTCGCGCTCGGAGACGCGGCACGTTCGCTTTCTCGAATCCACGCAGATCGGCGGTTTGCCGGAAGACCTCGTGCATCGTCGGCCATAGCGCCGATCGCGATCGTCCGCGAAAGATGCTCGCACAGATGGCCGGCGTCGGCGACGGCATCCGCCGCGCACGCACCCGATATACGACGCCGCTCACCGGACGGACTATTTCTCGCCCTCGCTGCAGGCGCTGCAGCCGTTCGCGAGCCCTGAGGGGAATCGCCTCGCTCTTACACGCCGGCGACCGGTAGCGGTTCGCCCGCGGGATGATCGTCCCGCACGTGATGTCGCTTCTTATTGCCGCGGAGGTTGACGATCATCACGTAGATGACCGGCACGAGGAACAAGTTGAGCACCGTCGAGAGGATCATGCCGCCGAGGACGGGTGTGCCGAGCGAATGGCGGCTGGCGCTGCCGGCGCCGGTCGCGACGACGAGCGGTACGATGCCGAGGATGAACGCGAACGACGTCATGAGGATCGGCCGCAGGCGCGTCTCCGCGGCCTGACGCGCGGCCGTCGCCGCATCGAGGCCCTGCTCGCGTAATTGATTCGCGAACTCGACGATGAGGATCGCGTTCTTACTCGCGAGGCCGATGAGCATGACGTAGCCGACTTGCGCGTAGACGTCGCTGAGCACGAACCCGATCGGCGGGATCACCGCGGCGATGAGATCGCGGCCGATGACGGCGAGCAGTGCGCCGAGGATCGCGAGCGGGACCGACATCAGGATGACGAGCGGATCCGACCAGCTTTCGTATTGCGCGGCGAGCACCAAAAAGACGACGACGATTCCGAGAATGAAGACGAGCGCGGCCTGACTCCCCGATTGTATCTCGTCGAGCGAGATGCCGGTCCACGAATGCGAGACGCCCGCGGGTTCGAGCTTCTTTCCGAGATCGTCCATCGCCGCGATCGCATCGCCCGAGCCGAAACCGCGCGCGGGCTGGCCGTCGAGCTCTATCGAGCGGAAGAGATTGTAGTGCGTGATGACGGGAGCGCTGCGCTCGAGGCGCTGATTCACGAGCGTCGTGATCGGCATGATCGCGCCCGAATTCGAGCGGACGTAGATCCCCTGCAGATCGGCGACCGTCGCGCGATACGGCTGATCCGCCTGCACGTAGACGCGATACGTTCGATTGAGATAATCGAAGTCGTTGACGTAGAGCGAGCCGAGATAGACCTGCATCGTCGAAAATAGGCTCGCGAGCGGGACGCCGAGCGAGTTCGCCTTCGCGCGATCGGGATCGACGACGAGCTGCGGGCTGTCGTTTCGGAACGTCGTGAAGACGCTTTGGAGATGCGGATTTTGCGCCGCCGCGCCCATGAACGCACCCGCGACGCCGTCGAGTTTATCGAGCCCGACGTTCCCCTTATCTTGCAGCTCGAATTGGAAACCGCCGAAGTTTCCGAGGCCCTGAATCGCGGGCGGATTGAACGCGAAGACCTGCGCCGTCGTCACCTGCGAGAACTGCGGGAAGAGACCGCCCGGCGCGTAGAGCAACGCGAGGACCGACTGCCCGAAGCCGGGCCGATCTTTCCAATCCTTGAGGCGCACGAACATCGTCGCCTTATTCGGTCCGTTGCCGGTAAATCCGAAGCCGAGAATATCGAAGATGTCGAGCACTTCGGGGCGTTTGCGAATCAACGCCTCGATCTGATTCGTGATCTTCTGCGTGTGATCGAGCGACGTCCCCTCGGGCGCCTGCACGGTGACGATGAAATAGCCTTGATCCTCGTCCGGCGTGAAGCCCGTCGGCGTCGATTTGAAGAGCAGGCCCGTGAAGGCGAGCGCGATAACGAAGAGCCCGATGACGACGTAGCGGAAGCGGAACACGACGCCGAGCGAGCCGTGATACCAGCCGCGAAGCCGATCGATCCCGTGATTGAAGCTCCGGAAGAATCGGTTTCTCGGCCGTTCGCTATGACCGAGTAAGAGCGACGACAGCACGGGCGTGAGCGTCAGCGCATTGAAGAGCGAGATCGTGATCGAGAACGCGATCGTCAGCGCGAATTGCTTGTAGAGCTGCCCCGTCGTCCCCGGGAAGAACGCGACCGGGACGAAGACCGCGAGCAGCACGAGCGACGTCGCGATGACGGCGCCCGTAATCTCGGACATCGCCGCGCGCGCGCCCTCGTAGGGGTCCATCCCCTTCTCTTGCACGAAGCGCGCGATGTTTTCGATGACGACGATCGCATCGTCGACGACGAGCCCCGTCGCGAGCGTCAATCCGAAGAGCGTCAACGTGTTGATCGAGAAGCCGAGCAGCTTCATCAGTGCGAACGTACCGATCAGCGAAACCGGGATCGTGATCGCGGGGATCAGCGTCGTACGCCAGTCCTGTAAGAAGAGATAGATCACGAAGACGACGAGCACGATCGCGATCGCGAGCGTGACGATGACGTCCTTGATCGACTCGTTGACGAAGTCGGTCGAGTCGAAAGCGATCTTGTAATAGGCGCCCGGCGGGAACTTTGCCGAGAGCAATTCGAGTTCGGCTTTGACTTGCTTCGAAACGTCGAGCGCGTTGCTCGTCGGGAGCGCCAAGACGCCGAGACCGACGGCCGAGCGGCCGTCGAAATGCAGATCCGACGAATACGTCTCGGCACCGAGCTCGACGCGCGCGACGTCGCGGATGTAGACGTGGCCGCCGTCGGGATTGGTCTTGATGATGACGTTCTCGAATTGCGCGGGCGTCGAGAGCCGGCCGAGCGCGCGAACCGAATACTGATACGGCTGATCGCCACCGGTCGGCGGCTGACCGATCGCACCCGCGGCGACCTGCACGTTCTGATCCTCGATCGCCGCCGTGACGTCGCTCGCCGCGAGCCCGTAATCCGCGAGCTTCTTCGGATCGAGCCAAACGCGCATTGCATATTTGCGCTCGCCGAAGATGATGACGTCCGAGACGCCCTTGATGCGCTTGAGATCGTTCTTGATGTAGAGATCGGCGTAATTCGAAAGATCGAGCGACGTCGTCGACGAGTTACTCGACGTGAAGCCGATCCCCATGACGAAATTGCCAGCATTCTTGCCGACGACGACGCCCGTGAGCTTGACCTCGTTCGGTAGGCGCGCCTGCGCCGTTTGGATCGCGTTCTGCACGTCGTTCGCCGCGAGATCGAGGTCGCGCTCGAGATCGAACGTACACGTGATCGTGCTCGTGCCGTCGTTACTCGACTGCGACGAGATGTAGCGCAGCCCTTGAACGCCGTTGATCGCCTCCTCGAGCGGCGTCGTGACCGAATCCTCGACGGCTTGTGCGCTCGCGCCCGTGTACGTCGCGGTGACCGTGACGACGGGCGGGGCGACCTTCGGAAATTGCGCGATCGGCAACGTCGGTATCGTAACGAGACCGGCGAGCACGATCATCACCGAGCAGACGGCAGCGAAAATCGGCCGTCGAAGAAAGAATTCGATCATACGTCCCATAGGCTGGAGGTTTGCCTCTTCTTAGGACGCGAGCGCCGCCTCGATTGTGTCAGCGCGTGCGAAAATCTCGCCGACCGGATCGCCCGCCACGTTGCGTACGATCGGCCGGGCGAACGCCGCGAGCGCCGCACGTTCGTCCGGCTCCGTACCGCCGAGCGCCGCGTAGGCGGCGAGCGCGACCGGCGCGACCGCGCGCGTCGCACCGTCTTGGACCTTGAGCGCGAGCCCGAGCCCCTCGCGCACGAGCGCGCCGCCATGGACGCCCTCGGCGCCCGCCTTGCACGCGATCCGGCCGCCCGTCGCGAGCATGAGCGCCGTGTCGAAGCGCCCGGTCCCGGCCACGTAGGCGGGCTCGGCGACCATCGCCGCACGCACGGTCGCGAGCGACGCCGCGTCGTCGTCGGCGATCCCCGCGAGCGTCGCGAGCCGGGCGAAGGCGAGCGCTCCGCGACGCAGCGAGATCGCGAAGACGGGGATCCCGCAGCCGTCGATACCGAGCGGCAGCGCCTCCGGCGGCTCGCCGACCATTCGCGCGCAGAACGCGAGCGCGGCCCGCTCGGCCGGATGCGTCGCCTCGAGGTACGTCGCCGTATCGGCCCCGAGATGGAGCGCGAGCGCGAGCAATCCCGCATGCTTGCCGGAGCAGTTGCTATGGAGCGGCGAGGG
>CAZZYZ010000010.1:0-31564 GCA_964658425.1 Vulcanimicrobiota bacterium
ACCCGGCGAGCTCGCTCCCGTTTGGGGCTTGCTACGAGGTCGGGGCGGCCTCGATTGCGTGGACGCGATTGATCTCACCGAGCGTCCACGCCCCGGCGTCGTAGCGGAGTCGCGTGACGCTTGCGGGCGAGAAGCGCACGCCGAGTGCGGCCGCCGTGCTTTCGCCGAGCACGACGCGCATCAACGCGTGAAGCGGACCGGCGTGGGTCGCGACGAGCACGCGCGACCCGTTCGGAACGCGGGCGAGGATCGCGGAGACGGCGAGCGCGATGCGCGTGCAGAGCTCGTCGAACGATTCGCCGCCCTCGGGCGTCACCTCGCGCGGCGACGTCGCGACGACGTTCGGATGACGCGCCTGAATTTGCGGCCACGTCAACCCTTCCCACGCGCCGAACTGCATCTCGCGCCAATTCACGTCGAGTTCGAGCGCGATCGGTCGCTCGCCGATGACGATCTCGGCCGTCGTGCGCGCGCGAGAGAGATCGCTTGCGAACGCCGCGTCGATGCACTCGCCGGAGAGCGCGCGACTTACGGCCGTCGCTTGTTCGATCCCCGTCTCGTCGAGCGGGATGTCGGTCTGGCCCTGATACCGGTGCGCTTCGTTCCACGCCGTGCGCCCGTGCCGAACGACGATTAGGTCGCATGCCGTCAGCACGCGCGAACCCGCACGTCGCTCGTGAAAGCCGGACCTGAAAGCCAGAGTGAGACCGGCGAGTCGATGGGATGCTCCGATCAATGAAACGTGATGAGATCCGCGAGCGCGTCGAGTTTCCCCGGCGTCATCCCCGCGACGTCGAGCAGTTCATCGGCCGATGCGAACGGTCCGTTGAGATCGCGGAACGCGACGATTCGCTCGGCGAGCGCGGGACCGATCCCGGGCAACGCTTCGAGTTCGGTTTCGGAAGACGCGTTGACGTCGATGACCTGACTCGTATCGCCGGCCGCCTGACTTGCATCGCCGCCGGTCGTGCCGCCGGCCTCGGCCGGCGAATCCGTTGCGTGCCGATGCCGGCGGGCGTGCTTCCCGCGTTTCGCGCGTTTCCGTTTTCGATGTCGGGTAGGCGCGGCTGTCGCTCCCGTCGCCGTCGCGAGCGCGGCTTCGGCCTCGGGCGACCCACGCGCGGGGATCGCGATCTCTTGACCATCGGTGACCGGCTCGGCGAGGTTGACCGCGACGAGGTCGCCCGCAGTCGTCGCCCCGCCGGCCGCGCGCACCGCGTCGTCGGCACGGGCTCCCGCAGACAGCCTGTACAGCCCCGGACGGGCGACCTCGCCCGCCACGTACACGACGAGCCGCTGCGAGATGCGCGGCATCCGCGCCGCCCTTCGCGGCGCATCGCCGCCGAAGACTTCCGATCCCGACGCCGACGAATCCCGGGGGCGCGCGCCGGCAGCGACGCTCGATGGACCGAAGTCGAGTGCGTTTTTCGGCTTGCCGACGAGCGCGTGCCAACTCGCGAACGCGGCGGCGAGGACGACGATCGCGACGGCGACCACGGGGCGCAAATGCATACTTTCTCATCACGCCATGGTCCAAGGTTGCCAAGGGCTGAAAATCTCACGAAACTCAGTCCCGCCTCACAAGGGAATGGGAATCATTCTCAGTAATCCGAAAAGCGATCCATCGACGCCGACGCTTAGTGCGGCGCGGTCGGGTCGCATCTCTTTTCAGGAGTGCTCAACGCATGTCGAAGAAGATCTGGACCGCCCCCGCCTTCGAAGTGACCTCGACCGGCTTCGAAGTCACCATGTACCTCGGCACCGAAGCCCGCTAAGAGCGATCCCTGTGGTGAGCGCTGCCGTCGACAACGTGTTGGTCGAACGCCTTCGCGCAGTCGGCGAGCAGCGCTATCACGATAAACACCCGTTCCATAAGAAGCTCGTCGCGGGCGAGCTCGATCGCTCCGGCCTCAAGGCGTGGGCCGCGAATCGTTACTACTATCAGAAGGCGATCCCGGTGAAGGATGCGTTCGTGTTGGCCTCGCTGCCGACGCGCGAGTATCGTCGCCTCTGGATATCGCGGATCACCGATCACGACGGCACGGACGAACGGCCGGGAGGCACCGAGAAATGGCTCGGTCTCACGCGCGCCGTCGGCCTCGACGATGCCGACGTGCTCTCCGAACGCCTCGTCGAACCGGGCACCCGATTCGCCGTCGATGCGTACGTCGATTTCGCGCGGCACAAGCCGTGGCTCGAAGCCGTCGCATCCTCGCTCACCGAACTCTTCGGACCGCCCGTCATGCAGGCGCGCGTCGCCGCGATCGTCGCGCAGTATCCGTGGATCGATCGCGCCGGGCTCGCGTATTTCGAAGACCGCTTCAGTCTGGCGAAACGCGATGCCGACAACGCCCTCGATTGGGTTCTCGAGCATGCGAAAACCGACGAGCAGAAAGATGCCTGCGTCGCGGCGTTGCGCTTCAAATGCGACGTGCTGTGGTGCATCATGGACGCGACCGCGCTCGCGTGCGGCGTCTTCAAATGAACGCGCTCGCGGTCTATCGTCTGGCGCGCGGCGTGCGGCTTCGCACGCAGCCCGAGGGCGAGATGCTGCTCGTCCCCGAGGGCGTCGTGAAGCTCAACGAAACGGCCGCTGCGACGCTCGCGCTCGTCGACGGCACGCGTGACGAACGCGCGATTGCGATCGAACTCGCACGCAGCTACGATACCGAACCCGACGCCGTCGAGCCCGACGTGCGCGCACTCATCGCCGCGTTCGTCGAACGCGGCTACCTGGTGAACTCGTGATCGATCTCATCGCCGCCGCGGTAACGCCGCAGCCCCTCCCCGCACAGCCGAAGATTCCCGCCAATCCGCTCTCGTTGCTCTGCGAGCTGACGTACCGCTGCAATTTGCAGTGTCCGTACTGCTATAACCCGCTCGATCTCGGCTCGCCGCGCGAAGAGCTCTCGCGCGAGACGTGGCTGCGCGTCATCGACGAAGCGGCCGATCTCGGCGTCGTTCAGATCGGGCTCTCGGGCGGTGAGCCGACGCTTCGACGCGACGATCTCGTCGCGATCGTCGCGCGCGCGACCGAACGCGGCTGCTACACGAACCTCATCACGCAAGGCACGTTCCTCGACGAAGATTTGCTCGCGCAATTGCTCGCCGCCGGCCTCGCACACGTGCAGATCAGCTTTCAAGCACCGGAAAAAGTGCTCGCCGCGCAGATCGCCGGTACCGACGTCTTCGACAAGAAGGTCTCGTCGCTACGCATGGTCGCGAAAGCCGATGTCGCGCTCACGTTCAATTACGTGCTGCATCGCCTCAACCATCACACGCTCGAAGACGTGCTCGCGTTCGCCGAGCGCGAAGGCATCCGCCGCCTCGAACTCGCCAACGTGCAATTCTACGGCTGGGCCTTCAAGAATCGCGGCGCGCTTCTGCCGACGCGTGAGCAAGTGATGCGCGGCCAAGAGATCGTCGATGCCGCGAAGGCGCGGCTCGGATCGAAGATGGACATTACGTACGTACTGCCCGATTACTTCGAAGAAGTGCCGAAGCCGTGTATGCACGGCTGGGGCGAAGTCGCGCTGACGATCACGCCCGACGGGCGCTTTCTCCCGTGCCCTGCCGCCGCGACGATCACGACGCTCAGCTTCCCGAACGTGAGCGAGTACTCGGTCACCGAAGCGTGGCGCACGAGCCCGGCGTTCCTCGCCTATCGCGGTGAAGACTGGATGCCCGATCCGTGCCGTTCGTGCGATCGCCGCGAGATCGATCACGGCGGCTGCCGCTGCCAGGCGTTCATGCTCACGGGCGATGCCGGTAACACCGATCCCGCCTGTTCGCTGAGCCCGTATCACGGAAAGATCGTCGCGCTACGCGATTCCGTTTCGGAGCCGACGTTCAGCCCGCGCAGGCCGGAGCCCGCCGCCGCCAGGTGATCGTTCGCGTCCTCGGTTCCGCTGCGGGCGGTGGCGTCCCGCAGTGGAATTGCGGTTGCGCGAATTGTTCCGCTGCAAGACGCGGCAGCGCGCCGCGCCGTTCGCAGTCGTCATTCGCAATCTCTGCCGACGGCGCGCGCTGGTGGCTCGTCAACGTCTCGCCGGATATCGCGCAGCAAATCGAAACGGTCGATGCGTTACAACCGCACGCGGTGCGCGGAACGCCGATCAAGGGTTTCCTGGTCACCGATGCGAACGTCGACCACCTCGGTGGCCTCGCGGTATTGCGGCAAGACGGCGACCACCGCTTCACGATTTATTCGAGCGCGGCGATCCGCGATATCGCGCTCACGCAACCCGCGTTCGCGCCGTTTGCGGAAGCGCCGCACGAATGGCACGCGGTCTCCGCAAACTCGCGCTTCGCCCTCGACGACCGCTTGCGCGTGCGCGTGATCCCCGTCGCCGGGACGACGCCGGGCTACGACGGCAGACGTCGCGTCGAAGGCGCCGTGGTCGCGTACGAGATCGCAGATCTCATGACGGGGAACGTCGCGCTCTTCGCGCCGGTCTTCGCCGCGTACGACGAAGCGTTGCGAGACGCCGTCGCGGGTGCGCACGTCGCGTTCCTCGACGGTTCGTTCTGGTCGAACGACGAGCTCAGCCACCTCGGCGTACCGAAGCCCGCGCAGAGCCTCGGCCATCTCCCCGTCGGCGGCCCGGACGGTTCGCTCGCCGCGCTCGGCGACGTCACGTCGCACGTGCGCGTCCACTACGCGCATCTCAATAACACGACGCCGCTCCTCGACCCCGCGTCGAGTGAAAGCGAAGTATTACGCAGTGCGGGCGCGGCGATCGCCTTCGACGGCATGGAGCTTACGCTGTAAACGTTTTTTTCGAATGCGCGGCGGTATTGACGATGCGATCGTACGCTCGCGGCCGGCGCAGCATCGCTCTGCCGATGAGATGTGCCTCGAAGTATTGCCACACGTCGTCGACGTGCGACAACGCGCGCTTCGGGATAACGACGATCGGCGCGGTGCGACCCATCACGACGATCGCCTCGCGACGAGATTCGACGCTTCTCACCGACGGCCAGCGGACGAGGCCTCGAGCGTCTTCACCGATTCGAAGCCCGTTGCGATCGAACGTTACGCGAACGACGCCCTCCGGCCGAGCAAATCGCATCCGTCGGAAATTGTAGACGTTCAAGATCCCGGTTGCGATGGCTAGCGCAGCGTTCGCAACGCCGAAAGACACGAGAAAGATATCGCGATGTAACGATGCCGCCGCCACGATTCCGAGAACGATCTGGAAGGCATTCGTTAAGAATTGCAGCCGAAGCGCTCGCTTCGCAGTTTTTGGCGACATCTCGTCCGCGATGCGTTCGTACTCCGAGCCATCGATCTCAAAAGCGATCGGCTTCGGATCCGGAACGGGCGGTAGCGCCGAAAAATTCACGCGACCCCCTCACCGAGCGCGGACCGACCGAGATGAGCTGCGCTCCGCACGCGGTGCAATCGGGCACCGCGTTCCGGTTCATTCTTCTCTGCGGTGGCGTTTAGCATCGAGCCTCATCGAAACCGGTAACCGGACCGCGCTGGTCGGCTAGGAGCCATTCGCGAGACGGCCGCGTATCTCTCTCGCTCGCAATCGCGCAGGGTCGAACGTTTGCCGACGAGCCAAATCAGACGTTCCCTCGGAACGGGGGAGCCATTTGCGGCAACGCGAACACCCGCGATCGAATGACCTCGCGCATCGCCGGTCTGCGCTTTGTCGCGATCATGAGTTTTTTATGCCTCGCGCGAGGAGCGGCTGCCGCCCAGCCCGTGCCGATCCCGAGCGTGCAGCCGTCGCTCGTTCCGGACACGTCGCCGGCGCCCGCTCTGCCACCGGCCGGCGTCATCCCCGCCCACGTATCGATTACGCTGACGGGCGCCCCGCTCGCAGATACGGATTTCGCCTATCGCCAAATTCTCAGCGCGCTCGAGCGGAAGATCACGCCGACGCTGCGACCCGGCGCGTCCATCTCGTACGGAACGGTAAACCCATGGCCGCTCTTACCGCTCGCGCTCGGCTCGCCGATGGCCGTCGACATCGCCGTTACGATTGCGGGCGACGACGCGAGTGCGGCGGTTTCGGGTACCGTGACGGTCACGCTCCAAAGCGTCTCCGTCCCGGCCGTAAATCCGGCCGTTCTCTTTTTAAGCGACGATCCCGAATATCTGCGCGAAGAAGGCCTCGTCTTCCGCAATAACGTCGAGAGCGGTCGCGCGGCGCGACTCTATTACTATCATTCCGATATCGGCCTACCGCGCGACGTCGATGTCGTCCTGACCGCCGCGGTGCCGACGCGCGTGCAGCTGATCGAATCGGGCTCCGGACCCGCGCAAGACGTCATGGCCGTCGGTCATGCGGTCACGCGTGATTTCCTACAATTCGAACGGGCCAACGAGGGCGTCGTCGTGGATATCGTGCCCGGAGAGCCGTACGTCGCGCGACACGCACTGCTGCTGCAAGGCGAACTGATCGCAGGGGCGCTCGACGTACAAGTCCTCGGCGGCGGCGGCCCGGTCGCGGTCTCCGTCGTTGCGAGCGCGGCAGGCGGCCGCGCCGACACGTATCTCGCGGGGCCTCGCGTGCCGTTCGACGGGCACCATCGCCATGGCGCATTCGACCTCGCCGGCTACGGAACGGTCGCCGCGTCGTATAGCGTCGGCGGGCCGGCCATCGCTGCGCAGATCGGCGCGAAGGCACCCTCGCCGCGCAACCTCGATCCCAAGGACGACGGCCGCGATTACGGCGATTACGGCATCATCCGTACACTCACGTTCACGCTCGCGAATCCGACCGCCGACGCGCATCGGATCTATCTGTACGAAAAGCCGCTCGCGGGCTCCGTGAGCAGCAGCTTCGTCGTCGACGGCCAACTCAAGGAGCTCGATTGCGTCCGCAGCCGCCAGCCGTATACGGTCATGACCTACGAGCTCCCGCCGCATTCGACGGGAGCGACCACGACCGTTACGATGACGGACGGCGGCTCGTATTATCCGCTCGAGTTCGGCGTCACCGACGCGCAGCCGAATCCGTACACGCCGACCGTCGGCTCACCGGATAGCTGCTCGCCGAACGTCGCCGCCGCATCACAACTGCCGCAATCACCCGCGGCTCAGAATCCTACGCCGACGGCCGTACCACAACCTACGCCGCTCGCCACGCCGAACGCTCCGATTCCGACCACGAACGAAAAATAAGTGCCACACGCCGGGTTCGAGCGCCATCGAGAACGGCGCATTCGCAAACGATTCGACACGAACGGTCGCCATAGGTCTCCTCTCACCACGTGCGCATGCCCGGGACGAGGTAATGATGTTGCGAGAGCTGCTCGTGGACCGGGCCGACGTAGGCGAGTAGCGCGAATGCGAGCGCGACCGCGGCCCAGCGGCCGAGATTATCGAAGACGGCCGGCGTCTCGAGCGCTTCCTCGTCGACCGGTGCGAAATCGAAGAGTGCGGGCTCCACGGCGTGTTTATCTCGCAGCCGCGTACCGATCGCGACCGTTGCGAACATGAGGATGCTGACGAAGAGCATCGTCCCGCCGACGGCCGCTCCGATCATCTGACCGTGCCACGACGCGGCTCCCGCGGCACCCATGTACGTGACGTCCGAAACGCGACGCGGCGCTCCGAGTAATCCCGCCCAGTGCATCGAAATCGACATGAACAGCATGCCGACGAACCAGATGTACGTCGATGCGAGCGCGATCTTCGGAGCGAAGAGTCGGCGACCGGTGAGTGCCGGGACGATGCGATAGGCGGCGCCGATGAAACTCAGCGCGACCGGGCCGCCGACCGTCACGTGAAAGTGTCCGACGATCCACATCGTGTTGTGCACGAGCACGTCCATACTGTACGAATTGTTGACGATGCCGCCGAAACCGCCGAGGATGAATAACAGCATGCCGAGTGCCGACCCGCTGAAGACGGGATCGCTCCACGGCAGCCAGCGTACGGTCGCGACGAAGCCGCGCTTTCCGGCACGACGCGCGGCGATCTCGAAGGTCGCGAAGATCGCGAACGCCGTCATGAACGAGGGAATCACGACGCCGTAGGTGATCGCGACGTGAAGCCACTTCCAGCCGGCCGAAATGCCGGGGTCGAGAAGCTGATGATGCAGCCCGACGGGCGTCGAGAGCAAGAGCAGAAAGATGAACGCGAGCCGCGTGAGCGAGTCGCTGAAAATCTTGCCGCCGAACGTCGTCGGCACGACGGTGTACCAGATGAGATACGCGCCCATCAACCAGAAGTAGACGAGCGGATGCCCGAAATACCAGAAGAGCATCCGCGTCAGCTCCACGTCGATGCCGGGCGTCCAGCCGAGCGCCCACGGAATGAGCAGCGTCATCTCGGCGACCACGCCGAGCGTGCCGATGATCCACATGACGAACGTCACGGATGCGAGGAATGCGGGCAACGGAATGCGCTCGAGCGGGTGGCGGCGTTTCCACCAGAACACGTTCTCGAAGATATCGAAGGCGACGCCCCACGTGCCCACGATAAGTAGCGTCGCGCCGATATAGAACCACGGCGTCGCTTTGAGCGGCGCGTAGAACGTATAGAGGACGCTCGCGTTCCCGCTCAGGATCGCAGCCGACGTCATGACGGTTCCCGAGAGCATGACGAGATAGCTCGCCCAACCGAGCTTCACGGAGCGATCGGGCCGCGGGATGCGCCGGTACGCGGCGAACAGGCACAACCCGACGATGAAAAACGTCGTAAAGACGAGCGCCATCAACACGCCGTGGGCCGTCAACATGCGATAGTAATCGAACATGGGCGGCATGACGATCCAGTTCGCGCGCGAGAAACTCTGCAGCAGACCGAAGAACGCGCCGAGCACGAGCGCCGCGGTCGCGGTGTAGATGTGGACGAGGATCAATAGGTTTTCGTTCGCACTCGTATAGCGCGCGAGCATGACCGGATCGTCGAAATGCGTCTTTGCAAAGAGCGTGCTCGTCGCCATTATCGGACCGTGATGCTCGCGGCCATATTTTGGTGGCCGATGCCGCAGTACTCGTTGCAGACGAGTAGGAACGTTCCCGTCTTTCGAAACGTATAGGCGACCGAACTCACCCAGCCCGGAGAGACTTCCGTATTGATGCTCGTCTCCGGTACGCTAAAACCGTGCATGACGTCCGTCGCCGTGACGTAGAACGTCACGTGCGATCCGAGCGGCACGGTCAACGTTCTCGGTTCGAACGAAAAAATGTGCGTGACGTAATACGCCTCGTACTGACCCTCGGCGAGCTTACGAAGGCCCGGATGGTCGAACGGCGGCGTCGATGAGACCCGGGTCGGATCGATCGTCTGCACGCGACTCGGCGGCACGAAACCATCGACGACGGCCGCCGTCGTGATGACCGCGAGAAAGATTGCGAGCAGGCCGATCGCGAGCCCGAGCCAGATGCGTTCGTAGCGATGAACGTGCATCGTTACCAACGCGACCGGACGAGGAGAAACATCGCGAACCAGCCCACGGCGATCAGGCCGCCGAGAACGAGCACGAAGCCGAGCGTTACGGGCAGCGGCTCGTCGGTCGTACTGCGAGTTTGCGTGCCTTTCGTGAAACGAGCCATAATGCGAACGAGCATAGCTCCGGCATGCGCGCTTCTCACGAAGAAGTTGCGAATGCGGGGGACGCATCGCGATCCGCTCTCGCTGCGGCCGCGCGATACGAGCAAGGACGTGCTCCGATCTTCGTCTCGTTTCATCGGTTCCCGACCCGCATGCCTCCGGAGCCGGCGCAAACGCATCGTGCGCGGACGTGATGCTATCAAGCAGGTCGCTCCGCATGCCGCTTTTTTAATAATTATTCTACGTATTCCGGAGAGCGATAGGTACGCAACGAGCGAGCGGTAACGAGGCGCGCCTGATGGTTACGTCCGTATCGCCGCCCAGCGTGCTGATCGTCGAAGACGAACCGGCGATCGTCGACGTGCTGGTCGCGTATCTTCGCGACGAGGGCTTCGTGACGTATCGCGCGGCAGATGGTGAAACGGGATTGCGCGAGGCGATCGCGCGCCGCCCGAGTCTCATCCTGCTCGATCTCAACCTGCCGAAGCTCCACGGCAGCGAAGTCTTTCGCCGGATTCGCGAAGTGTACGACGCACCGGTCATCATCCTGACGACGCGATCGAGCGAGATCGATTGCGTCGTCGGCCTCGAGCTCGGAGCCGACGATTACGTCGGCAAACCGTTCAGTCCACGAGAAGTCGTCGCTCGCGTGAAAGCGGTCATGCGGCGATCCGAGCGCGCTGCCGAAGCGCGCGAACCGCAAGCCGGCGAGCCGCAACGCGTCGGCACGATCGAGATCGACCGGACCTCGCACGAGGTCCGCCGCCGTACGGCGCTCGTCAACGTCACGCCGATGGAATTCCGCATCCTCGACGTTCTCTCGCGCCACCTAGGCCAGGTGTTGACGCGCGGACAGCTGCTCGATCGGATCTCGATCGATAACGGCATGTACGACCGGACGCTCGATCGACACGTCGGCAACCTCCGGCACAAAGTCGAAGACGATCCCAAGAATCCCGCGTATATCTTCACGATTTTCGGAGTCGGGTACAAGATGGTGGACGCGCATGCAATCGCTCATTCATGAGATGCGCAATCACATCGCCATAGCGGTTGCGAACGTCGAGGCGTTCCTCGACGGCAAACTCGAGCCGTCGCCGAAGCGTTTACAATCGGTCCTACGGGCGCTCAACGAACTCGACGGCCTCCTCGGCGACGTCGTCGGGAACGGAACGAGCGATAGCTCGAGCAGCCCGTACGAAAGCGACATCTGCGGCATCATCGACGCCGAGGTCGCCGGAATCGAAGCGATGGTCGCGCAGCGCGACATCTCGCTCGTCATCCGCCGATGCGAACGGCGCGAGTCGTGCCGTACGCTCAGCGCCGATCCGATCCGCATCGGTCAAGCGGTGCGGAACGTCCTCCTCAACGCCGTTCGCTACTCGCCCGCCGGCGGCACGCTCAGCGTCTCGTGCGAACGTACTCCCGGTAACCTCGCGCTGACGATCGCGAACGACGGCGTCGGCATCGCCCCGCACGACCTCGCGCGCATTTTCGATATGACCTTCCGCGGTTCGCTCACGCAAGAGACGCTCGGAAGCGGCATCGGACTTGCAGTCGCAAAGAAGATCTTCGACGATCACGGCGGCAGCATCGCCGCGAGCAGCAAGCCGGGCGAGGGGGCCACGTTCACCCTACGGCTACCGATCGCGGCGCCCGCGCCGATCGCGAGCGCGTGAACCGCACCTGCGCGATCGTTCTCGCGTTCGGCTTCGCGTTCGCCCTCCTACCGACGCGGCCGCCCGCACCCCTCGAAGCCGCGACGAACGCTCGTCCGACGTTTGCGCCGATCGAGCACGAGGGCGACGTCTTACCCGACGTCGCGTTGCTCGACCAGTTGGGCCGCACGCGGCGCCTTTCGAGTTATGCGGGGCAGGCGCTGATCGTTTCGTTCATCTACACGCGTTGCGCAGATCCGACCATGTGCCCGCTCGTCACCTCGAAGTTCATCGAATTACAGCGACGGATGAACGGGAGAACGCATCTGTTGGAGATCACGCTCGACCCCGCATACGATACCGTACCCGTGCTCGCGCGCTACGGCGCGACTGCCGGTGCCGACCCCGATCGCTGGACGCTCGCGACCGCCGACGCGGCCAGGGTCGCCTCGATCTCCGCGCGCGCCGGGATAACGGCGAATATCAACAGCTTCGCGCTCGCGCACTCCGAAGCGGCGATCGTCGTGGCACCCGACGGGCGAATCGCAAAGATCGTCGATGGAAACGATTGGAGCGTCGAACAGATGCTCACCGAAGCCGACGCGACCCTCGGTGATCGTCCGAGTGCGGTCTCCCGCTTCGAACTGTGGCTCGCGGCGGGCGTCGCGGCGGCCTGCGGCGGCGGACGCTCCGGCATGTCGATGGCCGCCGCACTGGTGCTGTTCTCGATCCTCTTGGCGAGTGCGGTTTTCATCGCGAGAAACGTCTTCGGCTCGCTCTTTCGGTAGAATCGGCGGTAGTGCCCGGAGCTTTCTTTCCGTAAGATCTTTATCGTCGAGTGCGAGGCGATCGAACGCGAGCGAAGCCTCCCGCTACCGCTCGGCGCGTTCCCGTCGCAAAATCGACCTGAGCGCGACCGCACGAGACGGTACTCCGGGCGCGGACGCACGAACGAGAAGGCGTTTACCGACGATGCGATCTTCGACGTACGCGACGAATGCGTTACCGTCGTCGGCGAAGGCTCGCCGCGGAACGACGATCGCAGGCTTCCATCTACGGTGAATTTGCAAGACGGACTCGGACACCTCGAGCCGTGATACGCCCGCCCAGATCGTCATTATCGCCGCTTTCCCGGCGAGGCCGAACGATAGGCCTCGCCTGTTCCACACGAGCGTACTCAGGACACCGACACGAGGCCGACGTACGATGAGAAATCGCGGTCGCGTAGCCATGAGCACGTACATGATGCCAAAGAAAATTTGCGGCCAACCAAGAAGCACGGTGTCCCAAAAGCGGTAATGCCGCGGCGAAGCAAATCCTAAGCCGACCCTGACCGCTCCAAGGGCGATGGTTGCGACACCGATCGGCAACATCAAGCGCGCCTGCTTCCCGTACATGGCGTTTACGGTCGCGCGTACGGCGTCGGAATCCGAGCGATCGAGCGCATACGTTACCGAGCCGTCGAAGTTCGCCGAAACCACGATCGCATCTCCCGATTTCGTAGGCGGGTGGGGGGAATTCGTTGCGAAGTTCGCTGCGGCGCCGAGTGAGTCCGCGCGGGGAGCGGCGCGTTCGCCTGGAAACGGAGTCCGATGACCGAGGACCGCCCCCAAACATACGATTTCCGTAGCATCGAGAAGCGCTGGCAAGAGGCGTGGGACGCAGGCGGCCTCTACCGCGCGAACGACGACGATCCGCGTGAGAAGTTCTACGTCCTCGAGATGCTGCCGTATCCGTCGGGCGATCTGCATGTCGGCCACGCGAAGAATTACACGCTCGGCGACGCCTACGCGCGCATGGTTCGGATGGCGGGTTACAACGTCGTCCACCCGATGGGCTTCGACGCGTTCGGCCTGCCCGCCGAAAACGCGGCGATCGCGCGCGGTATCGATCCCAACGTCTGGACGCGCGACAACATCGCCAACATGGAGCGCCAGATCAAGCTCATGGGGACGGGCTACGATTGGTCGCGCGAACTCGCCACCTGCGACCCCGCATACTACCGCTGGAATCAGTGGCTCTTTCTGCGCCTCTACGCCGACGGTCTCGCGTACAAACGCGAAGCGCCGGTAAACTGGTGCCCCAAGGACCAGACGGTCCTCGCAAACGAGCAGGTCGAGGACGGCCGCTGTTGGCGCTGCGGCTCGCTCGTCGAGCGGCGCAATCTCTCGCAGTGGTTCTTGAAGATTACCGATTACGCGGATCGGCTGCTCGCCGGGATCGACGGCCTCGACGGATGGCCCGAAAAGATTCGCGTGATGCAGCGCAATTGGATCGGGCGTAGCGAAGGCGTCACGTTTTCGTTCGCCGTCGCTGACCGCAATGAAACGATCGCCGCGTACACCACGCGCATCGATACGCTCTTCGGCGTGACCTATCTCGCCCTCGCCGCCGAACACCCGCTCGTCGCGACGATCTCCGCCGCGCATCCCGAGCACGCCGCGCGCATCGCCGCCTTCGCCGCGTCGCTCAAGAACAAATCCGAACTCGAGCGCACGAGCCTCATGGCGAAAGACGGTGTCTTCACCGGCGCCTACGCCATCAATCCGCTCTCGGGAGAACGCATCCCGATCTGGATTACGAATTACGTGCTCGCCGAATACGGGACCGGCGCGGTTATGGGCGTCCCGGGCCACGACGATCGCGATTTCGATTTCGCGCGCAAGATGGACTTGCCGATCGTTCGCGTCATCGCGGAACCGGGCGTCTCGAACGACGCACCTCTCGAGGCGGCGTACACGGGCGCGGGCGCGCTCGTCGCGAGCGGCGAGTTTTCGGGGCTCGAGAGTGCGGACGCACGGCGCGCGATCGCGCAGAAGCTCGCGACGCTCGGTGTCGGCGAACTCACCGTCAATTACCGCATTCGCGATTGGCTGATCTCGCGCCAACGCTATTGGGGCACGCCGATCCCGATCGTCTACTGTCCGGTCGACGGCGAGGTCCCGGTACCGGAGAACGCGCTACCCGTGCTCTTGCCGCAGAACGTCCCGATCACGGGCGAAGGCTCGCCGCTCGCGCGCGATGCCGCGTTTTTCGAGGCGACGTGTCCGCGCTGCGGCGGCCCCGCGAAGCGCGAGACCGATACGATGGATACGTTCTTCGAATCGTCGTGGTACTACGCGCGCTATCTCGATCCGCACAACGATCGCGCACCGTTCGATACGTCGCGCGTCGACCCGTGGCTCAACGTCGATCAGTACATCGGCGGTGCGGAACACGCCGTGCTCCATCTCTTGTACGCGCGCTTCTTCTACAAATATTTTCACGATCAGGGCTGGGTCCACGGTCCCGACGAGCCGTTCGCGCGGCTCTTCAATCAGGGCATGGTCTTGCGCAACGGCGAGAAGATGTCGAAGTCGCGCGGCAACGTCGTCGGTATCGACGAGACCGCCGAGAAGAACGGCGTCGATGCGATGCGGCTCTTCCTGCTCAAAGCGACGCCGCCAGAAGATACGATGGAGTGGACGGACGACGGCATCGCCGGGCGCGTACGTTTCCTCGATCGCGTGTGGCGCGCGAGCGAGCCATTCTTCGCTGCGGCCGGCGCCGCGTCGCTCGATGCGCTACCGGAGATACGCGGCGACGTGCAGCGCGACGTCGTCCGCGCGGTGCATGCCGCGCTCAAATCCGGCTCCGAGGAAACGCAGACGCGGCGCTTCCATTACAACACGACGCTCGCGCGGCTCGACGAACTCGTCAACGCGATGACGCGGCTCGCCGTACTACCGGGCGCCGCAAGCGATCCCGCGATGCATTACGCGGTCCGCGCGCTACCGATCTTGCTCGCGCCGTTCGCACCGCACATCGCAGAAGAGCTCTGGCATCGCCTTGGCGCTTCGCGCTCGGTGCATCTCGAACCGTGGCCGGCGTTCGATCCCGCCGCGCTCGCCGTCGATCGGATCGAACTCGTCATTCAAGTCAACGGCAAGATCCGCGCCCGGCTTCCCGTCGCACCCGGCATCTCGGAATCGGACGCGTTCGCGCTCGCCTTCACCGACGCAAACGTCGCGACGTACCTCCAAGGCAAGACGGTGCGCAAGCAGATCTTCGTGCGCGACAAACTCGTGAACATCGTCGTCGCCTAAACGAACGGACGGCGGCCTCTGCGATAGACACGCCGCCCGGTTCAGTCGATGGTGCGCTTGAAGGAGAGCGAAGCACAAGCGTGCCGCCACGCATCCAGGAACGTCTTCCGCTGCCATGAAGTGCGACCGTCGGAACTTTTCTTCCGGGAGGACACACATGGCTATCATGGCCGAACCCGCATCGACCGAGGCCGGGCGGCGGTTCACGGGGACTCTTCGGGTCGTCGATCCATCACCACTGAACTGGTTGTTCATCACGTGGAATACGATGGAAGAACCGATACGTACCGATCACGACGGTCACGCCGTCTATTCGATGGCGACGGGCCATCGCTACAGCAACGGCGGAAAGACGCTCGAGATGGACGTTCGCAAGGGCGGCGTCTTTCAAAACGGCGAGCCGCTCACCGCGCATCACATCAAGCTCGCGTTCGATGAGATGCAGCGTTGGGAAGCACCGCATCCGCCGGGAACGTGGCTGAACTTCCCCGTGGAATCGGTCGCCGAAGTCATCGACGATCACACGATCCATTTTCATTTCCCACAACCCGACGGGCTCGCGCTCGCAAAGATGCGCGGCTTCCACGTCCCGAGCACATCGTTTTGGACCGACGGCCCGGGCTTCGGCTACGTGCGCGAGGGCTCCGGAAACGGAAATTGGTGAATCATTGACGCACCGGGCCCGTGGGGCACCGGACCGTTCGTCCTGACGTCAGGACATTCGTCGATCACCACCGTGATCGCGATCCAGCGTGCGAACCCGTTCGCATGCGCGTGGCTCATCGAAAAAGAAGATCGTACGCCCGAACTCGTCCTCGAAGCGAATCCGACGTACTGGGATCGCAAGCGCGGACCGTTCGTCGAGAGAGTCGTTTTCCGAAATAGCCTCTCGCCGGCCGAGGCGCTCGACCTCTGCGTCAGCGGCGACGGCGAAGTCGACATCGTCACGGAAGTGGCGCCCGCCGACGCACAGCGAGTCATCGACTCGGCATTCGCGCGTCTCGAAGCGTGCGACGCGAATCGCGTGCTCGTCGGCGTGTTCAACCGGCATCCGGGACGCGACGTTCCGCTCGACGATCGAAACCTCCGCGAGGCGCTCAACCTCGCGATCGATCGCGAGAAAATCATTCGCGACGGGATGCTCGGGTACGCCTCGAACGTCGCGTGCCTCACCCCGCCGTGGTGCGCGGGAAGCCCGAACGATCTCAAGCCGTTCCCGCTCGATCCGAACGCGGCGAAAGCGAAGTTCGCGAAGGTCGCGTGGCCCGCGGATCGCCCGCTGCGCATCGCGACCGGTGGTGGGTTCGCCGGGATCGCAAATCTCATCGCGGACGACATTCGAAAGAACCTCGGCATCGCGGTCGAGGTAGACGTCGGCGACGATGCGGGTGCGCTTTCAGGCTCGCGCTTACTCGCCGAAGGCAAGCTCGTGCCGGAATGGGACGTCTTGCTGAACTTCTGGTTCGACATCAGTTCGGAAGCGACGCCCGCGATGATCCACCGCGAGTTTTTCGGTGCCGACGGCGCGTTCCGCGTCGGACCCGAGCTGCCGGATTTCGACCGGATGTATTGGGACATGGCGGGGCAAACCGACGGACCGAAGCTCATCGAGAAGGCCGAAGTCATCGATCGCTACACGCAATCGGAGGCGCTCGGGCTCTTCATCTGTTCGCCGAAATCGCTGACGGCCGTGAACAATCACGTGAAATTCACGCCCTACGCGACGACGTTCGAACTCGCCGAAGCCGAAGTCATGGAAGGTCACTGGTCGCTGAAGAGCTAGCGCTCGACCGTGGCCGGAGAATGGAAGAGACCTCAGCATTCGCTGAGGTCTCTTCCATTACGTGGTCGTCCGCGCAGGTGCTAGGCGTTCGTGTTGCGCCTCGCGCTCGCTACGCCGGCTGTTTCTCGCGAAAGAAATCGTAGGTCTTCCGCATGCCCTCGACGAGCGTCGTCCGCGCATCCCAATCGAGTTCGCGCTTCGCGAGCGACGAATCGAATTGCGCGTCGCGAACGTCGCCCGGACGGCGCGGCAAATACTCGACGGTCGGCGTGTAGCCGGTGACTTCGATCAGCGCGCGATAGATCTCGTTGACGCTCGTCTTGCGGCCCGTGCCGATGACGTAGCAGTTGCCGCCGCCGAGCGTGAGCGCTCGAACGTTCGCCCGCACGACGTCTTCGACGAAGATGTAATCGCGCGTCTGATCGCCGTCCCAGAAGATCTTGATCCCCTGGCGCGCGAGGAAACGCCCGATGAAGATCGACACGACGCCCGCTTCGCCGTTGGGATCTTGACGCGGCCCGAAGACGTTTCCGTAGCGGAGCGCCGTGAAGTCGAGGCCGTGCTCTTTTTTGAAGAAGCGCAGGTACCACTCGGTGACCATCTTCGTGATCGCGTACGGTGACTCGGGGCGTTGCGGCGTCGCCTCGGTAATCGGAAGCACGTCCGGCTCGCCGAACGTCGCGCCGCTCGATGCGAAGATGACTTTCTTCACGCCGACCTTCACGCTATTCTCGAGCACGTTGAGCAGCCCGAGCACGTTGATCTGCGCGTCGAATTGCGGATCGCGCGAACTGATCGCGACGCTGTGCTGTGCCGCGTGATGGCTTACGAGATCGGGTTTGAACTCTTTGAAGACGCGCTCGAGCGAGGCTTCGCGGATATCGGCATGCACGAAACTCGCGCGCTCGTTGACGTTCTCCCGGCGGCCCCCACCGTGCGCCCACAGATTATCGACGACGACCACATCGTGGCCGTCCTTGAGATAGGCGTCCACGATGTGCGACCCGATGAATCCGGCGCCGCCGGTGACGATGATCCGCATACTGCTCCCATAGGCGCTCACGAAGCGCCCGATCCATGAATCGTACGCGACCGATTCGAGCGACCCTCGAACCGGCCCTCGCTCACGCGGTGCAGCTGCCGCGCGCCATGGCGAAAACGGTGACGATTCGCACTACCAACGTTCGCGTCCGACGACGTCATCGTTCGTCGCGCGCGCGCTTGAGAAAGGCGTCGAGCGACTTGTCGGGTTCATGCGGAAACGCTTCTCCCGCTTCGGGCGCATCGATACGATCGAGACGAAAGCTGCGAAAGTCTCGTCGCAATTCACACCATGCGGCGATCGTCCAAACCTTGCCCCAAAAATAGAGCCCGAGCGGCCTGATGGTCCGCGTGCCGCGCTCGCCGTTTTCGCCGACATAGCCGATCGTCAGCCGACGACTCGCCGAGATCGCATCGTAGACCGGGCCGAACTGCCTCGGCGCCGCGCCTCGGGCGATCTTCGGCGCGTAGATGCGCGCATCGTCGACGCCGTCGACGAGCGCGGCCGGCACGGCGCTACGAATACGCGCGAGGGCCGCGCGCGCGGCCGCCGCGAGTTCGGGCCCGCACCACGCCTCCACGAGGCGAACGCCCGCGACGAGCGCTTCGATTTCCGCGCGTTCGAACATCAGCGGCGGCACCTCGAACGTACGCGGAAGCGAATACCCGCGGCCGGCCTGCCCCTCGATGGGGACGCCGCATAACGTGAGCTCGTCGACATCGCGGTAGATCGTGCGCTCCGAAACCTCGAGTCGCTCGGCGAGGCGGCGCGCCGTCACCGGCCGACCGCCACGAAGCAGCGCGACGATCGTGAAGAGCCGGTCGGCGCGCCGCATGCTTACGAGATCGCGTGGAGGCCGATCCGATTTCCTTCCGTGTCGATCACGTGCGCGACGAACCCCATGCCGGGCGGCAGCGCCGTTTTCGGTGCAGCGATCCGGCCGCCCGCGCCCTCGACGAGCGCGAGCGTTCGGTCGAGGCGTCCGTCGGCACCGAGATAGATTACGGGTCCGAGATCGCCCGGCTTCGACTCCGAGCGCTCGTCGATGCATCCGCCGACGCCCGCCTGGTCGTGCGCGAAAACGGCGATCCGGCCCGGCCCGAAGCGCTCCTCGTGCAGCGACGTTTCGAAGATGGTCTGATAGAATGCGAGGGCCCGATCGAAATCGAGCGCGGGGATCTCGAACCACGTGAGCGCCGAACGTACGCGCGTCGTTTCATCGGTCATTGCTATGGTGCTCCTTCGGAATCGGTGAGGAGCTCAGGATAGCAAAGCGCTCCTGACAGCGTGGTGTCAGGAGTTTTCGAGATCTTCCGTGAGATCGGCCCGAATGATCGCAACGAGTGCCGTCGCGCCCGCCGCGCCCTCGCGCTCCGCGAAATGGTCGGTGAGCATGTCGCGGGTCTCGCGTACGGCGACGACCGTCTCGCGCAAGATCTGTAACTCGAGGCCGGCGCTGCCGAGCAGCGTTTCGATACGCGTGGCGACGTCGCCGAGCGATGCGGCCCGCACGGCGTCGAGCAACTCTTGCACGCGCAGATCGGCGTGGACGTCGTACCGCGGACGCGATTCGTGATCGTGCTGATTTTGCATCACGCTTTCTTCACGCGGTGTCGCACCGCGACATGCCGGCTGCGGCGCGATACATGACCGTTTCCGATCTTATCAAAATCGTTTCCGTGTAGACGATTCGTGACGGCGGAAGCTAAACAGCCGATTGACGTCGTAGTTCTCGTCGGCGACGGTGTGATACAGAGGTGTGGCTCGCGCATCGCTGGTGCCGGCTTCGGCCGCATTTCTGCTCGGCATCCTCGGCGGGAGGCTCGGCATTGCGGCCGCGCTGTGCACAATCGGCGTGGCGATCGGGCTTTCACTTCTCGTTCGGAATGTTTCCCGGAGCCTACTCGCCGGTACGGTGGTCGCGTTGACGCTCGGCATCGCGGAGTCGGCCTTGGCGGGACACGCGGCCACACCGATCAGCGATCCTCGAACGTCGCGCTTTTGGGCGGTCGTGACCGCCGTCGACCGAGTCGAGGACGGACGTGTCGACGTGACGCTACGGCTCGACGACGGCTCACGTGCCCTCGCGAGCGCCGCGCTTCCCGTTCCTCCGATCGGCACGCGCCTGCTCCTTCGCGGAC
Organism: Vulcanimicrobiota bacterium; assembly: GCA_964658425.1. Taxonomy (GTDB): domain Bacteria; phylum Vulcanimicrobiota; class Vulcanimicrobiia; order Vulcanimicrobiales; family Vulcanimicrobiaceae; genus CAZZYZ01. The sequence goes on from CAZZYZ010000010.1 coordinate 20,227, forward strand.
GCCGCGAACGTTTCGACGAGCCGCGTAACCCGGGCGAACCCTCACCGCGCGAACTCGAAACCGAACGCGGCAACGCGTGGCGCATCGCCCGCGCGGAGGTCCTCCGTCGCGCACCCGTCGACGAGCGCGATCCGAGCCTTTGGTTCGCCCGCTTCCGCGCATGGGGGAGCGCCCAGTTGCATCGCGATCTCGGCGAACCCGACGCGACCATCCTCGCGGGCGCGATGTGGGGCGAGAAGGGCGCGCTGCCGCCCGAGCTTCACGCGGAGTTTCAGGACACCGGGACCGTTCACGTGCTCGTCACCGCCGGGCTGCATCTCGGCGTCGTCGCGGCGTGCGCGTACGCGGTACTCGCATGGCTCGGATGCGGTCGCATTCCGGCATCGCTCGTGACGATCGCCGTCGTTTGGACGTACGCCGCATTTAGCGGCGCGCATCTTCCCTCGATGCGCGCCGCGACGATGGTGTCGTTCTTCCTCGTCGCGCGAGCCGCCGGACGCGACGCATTCTCATGGAACGCGCTCGCGGCCGCGGCGATCGTCGTCGCAGCGGCTCGGCCTGCCTCCGTCGGATCGCTGTCGTTCTCGCTCTCGTTCGGATGCGTCGCCGCGATCTTGGCGTTCGCCGAGCCGATCGCGCGCGGCGTCGCGCGGATCGGGATCCCGCACGCACTGGCCGAGATGGTCGGCGTCGCGTGTGCCGCGCAGCTCGGCACGTGGCCGCTCACCGCCGCAGCGTTTCTCGTAATCGCGCCGTACGCGCCGCTCGCGAATCTCGCGATCGTGCCCGTCGTCGGCATCGCGATGCTCGGCGGGTTCCTGGAACTCGCATGCTCGCCGTTTGCGCTCGTCGCACGTCCCGTCGCCAACGTCGAACACGTTCTCCTGGACTGGATCGTCACGACCGTGCGTTGCACGAGCGGTCTGCCGTTCGCGCATCTCGTGGCGACGCCGGCGCCGCCGTGGATCATCGTCACATACGCCGTCGCGCTCGTCGCGGCGGCTGTAGCGCTGCGCCGCGAGCGACGAACGCTCGGCGTGGCTGCGATCGTCGTCGCAAGCGTGCTCTGCCTCTGGCCGCCGCGGGCCGCCCGTCACGATCTAACGATCACGCTGATCGACGTCGGCCAAGCCGATTCGATTCTCATTCGCACGCCCGCGGGGCACGCATTTCTCGTCGACGGCGGCGGACGGCTCGAACGCGGGCGACAGGCCGCCGGAACGTCGCTTGCCGAGAACGTCGATGAACGAACGGTGGTCCCATTCCTCATCCGCGACGGCATCCATCACGTCGATGCGGTGCTGCTCTCGCATCCACATGGAGATCATGCAGGCCTCGCGCCGGTCTTACGAACGCTCGGCGCCGACGCGTTTGCCGATAGCGGTCAACGGTACGGCGGTTTCGCGTATAACGACGCACTTGCGGTCGCTGCGTCGAAGAAGATAGCGATGCGCGAACCACGCGCGGGCGACGTGTGGCGCACGGACGACGGCGTCACGCTACGTTTCTACAATCCGATGCTGCCGTTCATAAGCGGCACGCGAAACGACATCAACGAGAACTCGCTCGTCTTTCGCTTGGAGTACGGGCGGTTCTCGATGCTGTTCATGGGAGACGCGGGCGCCGTCACCGAGCAGCGCCTACTTTCGAGCGGCGTCGATCTCCGTTCGACCGTTTTAAAAGTCGGCCATCACGGCTCGGCGTACGGGTCGAGTCCTGCGTTCATTGCCGCCGTCTCACCGGAGGTCGCCGCGATCTCCGTCGGCCGCAATAATCTCTTCGGCCACCCCGCATTCTCGACGCTCGAAACGCTTGCGACGCAAGGCGCCCACGTCTACCGTACCGATCGAAACGGCGCCATTCGTGTGAAGAGCGACGGCATTCGCACGAGCGTCGCTGCGATGTACGACGATCTTCCATCGCCGGTGCTTCGAGGATCGCTCGCTCAATGAGGTGATTCCGGATCACCGCTCACCGGTTATGCGCGTGTTGCGTTACCATACTATTTGTGAGCGGCGACGGGAAGGACGAGCCACTCTCGCGCGATCTCTTCTCCGACGACCTCGTAGATCGAGGTGAGTTCCGTCATCGGTCCGCGCGAGACGGCGTACGAATTGATGACGACGTTTCCGACGAGTTGCTGCTTCACCAGCGTCAATTGGAATTTCGGCGACTTCGAGAACAGATCCGAAAACAGCGCGTGGATGGCACGCGATCCGTGAGCGAGAACCTTCCCCGACGGGAACGCGAGCATCGTTGCATCCGGCGCGTGGAACTTCGTTACCGCATCGGTATCGTGCGCGTTGACGGCCGCCACTTGTCGCGCGACGACTTCTCGCGCCGAGTCCGGCTTCACCGCCGTCTGAGCGGAAGCCGCACCACCGCCGCGCGACGCGAGCGAGAACGCGATGAGCAAGGCGATGGCGCTCGACCGTTTCATGAGTCGGCCTTCGCGCAATCCCTCCGCTTCCTTGCTGCGCGCTACGCTACCCGAGCTCGCGCGCTACGCGAAGATCGCGCGGGCGAGAGCGACGCCGAGATACGCACCGACGATACCGAGACCGACGCTCCCGAAGACGTACGCGATCGCCGTGAGCGTCAGCGCGTGCGCCGCCATGCGTAGTGCCTCGTACGAGAAAGCGGAGAACGTCGTAAATCCGCCGATGACGCCCGTCGCGAGAAACACGCGTAAGAGCGGATCGAACGTCGCGCGGAGCGTCGCCGTCTCGAGCACGAAGCCGATCGCGAACGAACCCGCGATGTTGATGCCGAGCGTCGCAACGTAACTCATATTCGTGCCGAGTCGTGCGACCACGAGTGTCGTGATGATAAATCGCAGTACGCCGCCGATTGCGGCACCGAGCGCGACCGCGAGCACGGCCCGGGAATCGATCACGGAAATTCCTCGTATGTTTGGGGAACGTGTTTCGCGCACATGAAGCCGTACACGCATTCAAGGAGCTACGCATGCCGAGCCTTCCCGATTACGAGACGTTGCGCTCCGCTCTGCGGGCCGCGCAGCGAGACGGCAACGGCGGCCTCGGCTTTCACATGTGGGCGACGATCGTCGATCGCAGAGGCCTCGTGCACGCGATCGCCTATTCCGGAAACGCGCCGGGCGATCAATGGCCCGCGAGCCGCGCCATCTCCGCGCAGAAGGCGAATGCCGCGAACGGTCTGAGCCTTGACGGCTTCGCGCTCTCCACGGCGAACCTCCATTCCGCCGAACGTCGTTCGGCCGGGAGCGCGGCGCCCGAATCGCGGGAGTGTACGCCCGCGATGCGAATTGGCGCGAGCGATGAGTTTCGTAGACGCCAAAGACGAATCGCGATCGGTAAAGCGCGCGATGGCACGGAGGCGAGCCGTATCGCTCGGTTCCGCGGCCGCACTGTTCGCGCTGATCTTCGTGCTCCTACCGTCAACGGTGAGCGGCCCGTTTCGCGAGACGCTCGCCTTCGACGCGGCTGCGCTCACCTTCATCGCGATCACGCTGTACTCCGCGATGCACGGCGACGCGAAGCTAACGCAGCGCCGAGCGGCCGTCGAGGATCCGGGACGGAACGTCATCTTCCTCATTGTCATCCTCGCGGCGCTGAGCGGGCTTTGCTCGGCGGTTTTCATCCTCGGCAAAGACGTCAACTCCGCGCACAACGCGCTCAAAGCATTCGAACTCGTCACGGGGATCCTCGCCGTGGTCAGCGGCTGGGTGCTGATCCACCTCGTCTACACGCTGCGCTACGCGCACGCGTATTACTACGATCCCGACGGCGCCGACCCGGGCGGCCTCGAATTTCCAGGGAAGCGACCGCCGACCGACTACGACTTCGCCTATTTCTCGTTCGTGATCGGGATGACGTTCCAAGTCTCCGACGTCACGATCAGCGATCCGCGCATTCGACGCGAGGTCCTCACGCACGCGCTCATCTCCTTCGCGTACAATACCGCGATCATCGCGCTCGGCGTGAACATCGCTTCAGGGCTGTTACATTGAGCGTGCCCGCCTAAAAAGCGAACGCGACCCGAAGGCCGAAGGGCGCACGATGCCGTTCCCCACCGATATCGAGATCGCCCAAGCCGCGAAGCTGATTCCGCTCGCCGAGATCGCGGCGCAGATGGGGATCTCCGAGGACCTGCTCGAGCCGTACGGGCGCAACGTCGCGAAGATCGATCTGCGCGCGATCGAAGCGCTCGCCGACCGCCCGCCGGCGAAATACGTCGTCGTCTCGGCGATCACGCCGACGCCGCTCGGCGAGGGCAAGACGACCACGACCGTCGGCCTCGGTCAGGCGATGAAGCACGTCGGGAAGCGCGCGACGATCGCACTGCGCCAGCCGTCGATGGGCCCGACGTTCGGGATCAAGGGCGGCGCGGCCGGCGGCGGCTACAGTCAGGTCGTCCCGATGGAGACGCTCAACCTCCATCTCACGGGCGACTTCCACGCCGTGACCGCCGCGCACAATCTCTTGGCGGCGATGGTCGATAATCTGCTCTTCCAGGGCGGCGAGGTCGCGGGCAAGTTTCTGCGGCCGGTCGACGTCACGTGGCGCCGCGTGATGGACGTCAACGACCGCGCGATGCGTAACATCATCGTCGGACTCGGCGGCGCGGCCGACGGGGTACCGCGCCAAACGGGCTTCGACATCACGGCCGCGAGCGAGGTCATGGCGATCCTCGCGCTCGCGACCTCACTCGAGGATCTGCGCGCGCGGCTCGAGCGCATCGTCGTCGGCTATACCGCGAAGAAAGAGCCTGTCACGGCGAAAGACGTCGGGATCGCGGGCGCGATGGCCGTCATCTTGCGCGAGGCGATTAAGCCGAACCTCATGCAGACGCTCGAAAATACGCCCGTCCTCGTGCACGCGGGGCCGTTCGGAAATATCGCGCACGGCAACTCGTCCGTCATCGCCGACCTCATCGGGATCCGCACGGGCGATTTCCTGATCACCGAGGCCGGCTTCGGCGCCGACATGGGCGCGGAGCGCTTCTTCGATATCAAGTGCCGTGCGTCGGGGCTCAAGCCCGACGCCGCCGTCGTCGTCGCGACGGTGCGTGCGCTCAAGCTGCACGCCGGGACGCACAAGGTCGTCGCCGGGAAGCCGCTGCCGGAAGCGCTGCTCGCCGAGAATCCGGACGAGGTACGCGTCGGCGGTGCGAACCTGCGCAAACAGATCGAGAACATCCGCCTCTTCGGCGTCGCGCCAGTCGTCGCGATCAACGCATTCCCGGGCGATCATCCCTCCGAGCACGAGGCGATCCGCGAGATCGCCGAAGCGGCGGGCGCGCGCGTCGCCGTCGCGACGCATTTCGCCGACGGCGGCAAGGGTGCGATCGACCTCGCGAACGCCGTGATCGAGGCGTGCGAGAAGCCGTCGCAGTTCCACATGCTCTATCCCGACGAAATGTCGTTGCGCGACAAGATCAAGACCGTCGCGAGCGAGGTCTACGGCGCGAAGGACGTGAGCTATACGTCCGCCGCGAGCGCGTCGCTCGATACGTTCGAGAAGGCCGGCTTCGGCAATCTCGCCGTGTGCATCGCAAAGACGCATCTCTCGATCTCGAGCGACCCGAAGCTCACGGGCGCGCCGACCGGCTGGACGCTCCCCGTGCGCGAGGTGCGCGCGTCGGTCGGGGCGGGCTTCGTCTATCCGATCTGCGGCGAGATGCGCACGATGCCCGGCCTCGGCGGCAGTCCGGCGGCGCTGCGCATCGATCTCGACGACGAAGGCGAGATCGTCGGACTTTCATAGACCTCGAAGCGCGCGTGCCGAGCCTCTCACCGCGGCTGACGGTGCTCTTCGCGGTCGCCTGCGGGCTCGCGGTCGCGAACATCTATTACGTGCAGCCGCTGCTTGCGACGATCGATCGCGAGTTTCGTGTCGGGCCGGGCGCGGGAAGCGTCGTGATCACGCTGACGCAACTCGGCTATGCGCTCGGACTCGTCTCGATCGTGCCGCTCGCCGATCTCATCGAGAATCGCACGCTCGTCGTGCGCGTGCTGATCGGAGCGGCCGTCGCGCTCGTCGCGATCGCGATCGCGCCGACGTATCCGGCGTTTCTCGCAGCGGCGATCCTCGTCGGCATCACGTCGGTCGCGGCGCAGATCCTCGTACCGTTCGCCGCGCATCTCGCACCCGATGCAACGCGCGGACGGATCGTCGGTCGCGTGATGAGCGGACTGCTCGTCGGCGTCCTGCTCTCGCGCGCATTCGCCGGCATCGTCGGCGGCGCGGCCGGCTGGCGAGTCGTCTATGCCGCCGCAGCGGTCGCGATCGCGACAATCGCACTCGTCCTACGGCGCGCGCTGCCGCGCCGCGAGCCGACGTACGCCGGCACGTACGCGGCACTGCTACGCTCGCTCGTCGCGATCTATCGCCGCGAGCCCGTGCTGCGGCGCCGCGCGCTCTACCAATCCCTGATGTTCGCGTCGTTTAGCGCGTTTTGGACGAGCATCACGTTTCTGCTCGCCTCGCGCCGCTATGGCTTCTCGGCGACGCAGATCGGTCTCTTCGCGCTCGCGGGCGCGACGGGCGCCCTCGTCGCACCGCTCGCGGGCCGTCTCGGCGACGCGGGTCGTTCGCGCATCGCTACCGCCGTCGCGCTCGCACTCGGCGCCGCGGGCTTCGCGCTCACGCTCGTCCCGTCGCTCTCGACGCTCGTGCTCGCGGCGCTCGCGCTCGATGCGGCGACGCAGGGCACGCTCGTGCTCGGACAGCGCGCGATCTACGCACTCGTGCCGGCCGAGCGCGGCCGCCTCAACACGCTCTTCATCGCGACGTTCTTCGTCGGAGGCGCGGCGGGCTCGGCCGCGAGCGGGTTCGCCTACGAGCGCTTCGGATGGCCGGGCGTCGTCGCCCTCGGCACGCTGCTCCCGCTCGCAGCACTCGCCTGGTGGCTCACCGAGCCGCGCACGACAAGAGCCGGACCTGATACGGCGCTCACGCGATAGCGCGTAGCGCTTCACGTAGCAAACGATCGCTATGCGTCGAGACGGGCCACGGCGTACGAACGGACGATCGGGTCGACGGTAACGAGGACGAGGTTCTCGTGCAGCGCTTGCGCGATCAGAAGACGGTCGAACGGGTCGCGGTGATGATCCGGCAACGAGGCGACGGCCGCCGCGTGTGGGATCGTGATCGCAAGCGGCAAGAAGCCTTCGCGTGCCATCATCGTCGAGACGTATTCGTGCGGTGGCAACGGCAACGCGAGCTTCCCGAGCCGGTATTTGATCGCCACCTCCCAGGCGGTCGCTGCGGAAACGTAGACCTCGTTTTTTCGATCCTCGATCGCTCCACGGGCAGACTGCGAGAGACGCGCGTCATTCGTCGTGACCCAAAGCCACACGTGCGTATCGAGCAGTAGCCTCACGTAAAGAGATCGAGAATCTCGTCAGGCAGCGGTGCATCGAAATCATCCGGCACCGTCCAACCGCTCGTATCCACTCCGAAACAATCGCGCTTCGTATCGACCTGCCGTTCGCTCCCGGGCTCGAAGGCTACGAGACGTGCCACGGGCTTCGCTGCACGCGAGATAACGATCTCTTCGCCTCGCTCCGCAGCTGCGACAAGACGCGATAGGTGCGTTTTCGCCTCGTGAATCGTTACACGCTCCATTGACTAAGACTAAACTACGTACCAAATTCCGTCAAGTCGTCCCGACGCTCGAAAGCGCTCGCGCGCGGGTCGCTAGCGTTCGCGTACCACGGCGTTGCCGACGAGGAGTCGCGTGCGCGACCAGCGTTCGAAGGGCTGCACGCGGCGAATCGCGGTGAATATCCCGAACACGAGTGCGAGCGTCGTCGCGAGGCACGCGTAGCGCGCGAACGCGCCGCGGATGCCGATGCGCTGACGCGCTTCGCCGACGACGCGCAGATCGCAGATCATCATCCCGAGCGTCTGACCGGTGAACGCGACGAGCACGACGACGTATACCGCAAGCGCGAAAAACGCCATCGCCGCGTGAGTCGCTTGTAGGACCGCGTTTCCGTGCGATACCATCCACAGCGTGACGTCGTGCACCAGGCGAGGAACGTCGGAATCGGAGACCGCCTCCTTGATCGCGCCAGCGTTCGCGACGCCGGAACTACCTTTCGCATCGGACGCGTCGCTCTCCGATTGCGGCAGCAGCGACGTGACGATCAAAAAGTCGAGGACGAACGCGGCCGCGCGTCGCAACGGCCCCGCATAGCGCGTGACGCCCGGCGCCGCCGTCGCGACGTCGCGGTCGGACGCCGCGCGCCGACGCTGAAAACGCGGTAACCACGCGACGTAGAGCGGGTCTCGCACGAAGGTCGCCAGTTTCGCGACGCGATTCGTGATGTAGGGCGACGGCGCGAGCCATTCGCCCATGCGCAGCGACGGTTCCGCATCGAGCTCGCGCCGCTGCTCCGCGAACGCGCTCACGTCGACTTGGCGGCCGACGCCCTGAAACGTCGAGACGGCGATCGCCGAGAGCGCGACGTCCAGCGATCCGCAGCAGAGCAGACCGATCCGGTCGGCGGTATATTCGATGATCCGCAGCCACGCGCCGAAGGCGATCGCGACGATCGGGCTCTCGCGCCCGTTGGCGCTCAATATCGACGAAAAGCGTGTGTGACCGGCTTTGATGTGGCCGAGCTCGCGGCCGACCATGAACGCGAGTTCGCCCGGCGTGAAGAGTTCGATGTACTGCGCGGAAAGCACGAGCGCGTACGGCTCGTCCGTGCCCATCGCGACGACCGGCGTGAAGATGTCGTCGCGCAGGAAGACGTGCGGGACGTTCGTGCCGACCATTCGCGCGCACTCGACGACGACGCCGTAGACGTGACCGAACTGCTGCTCGCCGATGTGAATTCCGCCGCCGAGAAATCGGCCGCGACTGACCGCGACGAAGAGCATCGCGCCGATCACGATGAGCATAATGCTGCGAAACGTGAAGCTGTCGTGCAGCACGGCGCCGAGGATGCCGAGGGTGATCGGCAGCGCGCAGATCGTGAAGACGAGCCGCCTCCGCTCGCCTCGAAGGCGAAGCGACTCGAGACCCGAGAACGGCGACCCCTGCATCCGTTCCCCTTCGCTCCAAGGAAAACGCACCTTTTCGCCTTTTGGAACGTCGATCCGTGCGAGGGTATCCGCGATCGTCGCGTCCTCGTGCCCCGTCCTCAAAGAACTCCCGGCCGGACGCGCGAAGGAGATCGTCCGTTCGCACGCCGCTCCCGAGAAAGTCTCCGTGTCGCAAAACGTTTTCACGATGCATCGCGTCGGTAAAACCGTCCCGCCGAAACGCTACATCCTGCGCGATATCTCGCTCTCGTTTCTCCCGGGTGCGAAGATCGGGATCCTCGGCCTCAACGGCTCGGGGAAATCGACGCTGCTGCGGATCATGGCGGGCGTCGAGACCGATATCGACGGCGAGGCGAAGGCGCTCGCGAACCTCACGATCGGCTATCTCGAACAAGAGCCGAAGCTCGATCCCGACAAGACCGTTCGCGAGACGGTCGAGGAAGCGATGGGCGAATCGATCGCCGCGCGCAAACGCCTCGACGAGATCTATGCGGCCTACGGCGACGAGAACGCCGATTTCGACAAGCTCGCGACCGAGCAGGCCGCGCTCGAGGCGACCCTCTTCTCCCTCGGCGACGACCTCGAGCAGCAACTCGAGATCGCGGCCGACGCCCTGCGCCTCCCGCCGTGGGATGCGAAGATCGGCCCGCTCTCCGGCGGCGAAAAGCGCCGCGTCGCGCTCTGCCGGCTGTTGCTTTCGAAGCCGGACATGCTGCTGCTCGACGAGCCGACCAATCACCTCGATGCCGAGAGCGTCGACTGGCTCGAGAATTTCTTACAGCGCTTCGCGGGCACCGTCGTCGCCGTCACCCACGATCGCTACTTCCTCGATAACGCCGCCGAATGGATCCTCGAACTCGATCGCGGCCGCGGCATCCCGTGGAAGGGCAACTACAGCTCCTGGCTCGATCAGAAGCAGGCCCGGCTCGCGCAGGAAGAAGCGACCGAATCCGCCCGCCAAAAGGCGCTCGTGCGCGAGCTCGAGTGGATCCGGTCGGGGACGAAGGGCCAGCAGACCAAGAGTAAGAGCCGCATCGCACGCTTCGAGGAGCTCTCGAGCTACGAATATCAGCGCCGCAACGAGACCCAGGAGATCTTCATCCCGGTCGCCGAGCGCCTCGGCGATCAGGTGATCGAGTTCAAGAACGTCGGCAAATCGTACGGCGATCGGCTGCTGATGGAGGACGTGAACTTTCGCATCCCCGCGGGCGCGATCGTCGGGATCATCGGCCCCAACGGCGCGGGCAAGTCGACGCTCTTCCGAATGATCTCCGGCAAAGAGACGCCGGATACGGGCGAGATCAAGATCGGCTCGACGGTGAAACTCGCCGTCGTCGATCAGAGCCGCGAATCGCTTTCGAGCGAGAAGAGCGTCTTCGACGATCTCTCGGGCGGCCTCGACGTGCTGATGGTCGGAAAATTCGAGATGCCGTCGCGCGCGTATCTCGGGCGCTTCAATTTTAAGGGCTCGGATCAGCAAAAGGCCGTCGGGACGCTCTCCGGCGGCGAACGCGGCCGGCTACACCTCGCGAAAACGCTGCTCGTCGGCGCGAACGTGCTGCTGCTCGACGAGCCCTCGAACGATCTGGACGTCGAGACCCTGCGCGCGCTCGAAGACGCGATGAGCGAGTTTGCGGGGACGGCGCTCGTCATCAGTCACGACCGCTGGTTCCTCAACCGGATCGCGACCCACATCATCGCCTTCGAAGGCGATTCGAGCGTCTATTTCTTCGAGGGCAATTACAACGAGTACGAGGCGAACAAACGCATGCGGCTCGGTGAAGAGGCGGCGCGCCCGCATCGCATCCGCTATCGGCCGCTTACGATCAAATGACGGATTGCCGTTCCGCGGCGTGAAGCGGGTATAGCGCTCCCGTGAACGCACTGACACTCGTCATGACCGGGATCCGCAAGCTGCCGCGGGCCATACCGCTCTTCCGCGATCCCAAGGTCCCGCTGTGGTCGAAGGTCGCGACGATCGCCGCCGTACTCTTCATCCTCTCGCCGCTCAATCTGCTCGGCGATATCCCGGGGCTCGGATTCCTCGACGACGGCGCGCTCGTCGTCCTCGTGCTCGGGCGCTTCGTCTCGTACGCCGAGAAGCACGCCGCGAGCGTACCCCCGAGCGTCGAACCGCGCCGCGTCTCCTAGCGCTTCGAAGACGACGTCGACTGCGGCGTCCGATTCAGAGAACGTGCCACCCGTATTCCAGCAGCGGCCGGCCGTCGCGCGCGAGCGTGACGATCCGCTCGACGAACGTCTCGGATTGCGCGTCCTCATCGGTCAACGTTCGGCGAACG
>CAZZYZ010000011.1:0-30401 GCA_964658425.1 Vulcanimicrobiota bacterium
CGCGCGATCGCCGGGGTCGCGAGCGGCGCGCCGCGCGTCGTTCGCGTCGCCACGGGTGCGTAGCCGCTCGCCGTAATTGTGCGAGGTGTGTGTTCGCAAAAAGCGGGCGTCGCGCTACGCTTCACGCCATGCTCGTACGCCTGCCGCTCTTCGGTATCGCCTTCTCCGTACTCGCGTTGAGTGCTCTCGTCGCTTGCAGCGGAGGTGGGGCATCGTCTCCTGGTCCGCAACCGACGTCGTCGTCGTCGCCCGTCACGACGCAGCAGATCGTCGGCGTCGCGGGCACGAGCATGACGCTCAACGGAACGCCGTTCCTTCCGCGCAGCGTCGTGATTCGCGGCTTCACGGCGACGACCGCATACCTGCAGCAGAACGAACCGATCGCGTATACGGGACAGGTGAACTACGGCGCGGCCGAACTCGCGTCGGCGCACGGCTACGGGGCCGATACGCTCCGCTTCCTGATCAGCCAGCCCGGGCTCGATCCGCAATCGACGCTCTACGATCCGGGCTATCTGCCGCAGATCGAGGCGGCGATCGCGCTCGCGCGTTCGAGCGGGTTCATCGTCGAGATCGCGATCCAAGACGAATCGCCGAGCGGCGACCCCATCGCACATTCACTCGCCACGGATGCGACGGTGCGCGATTGGGACCAGCTCGCGCCGGTGTACGCAAACGATCGTGGCGTGCTCTTCGAGCTCTTCAACGAACCGGCGCTGCCGCAGAGCGCGGCGAATTGGCAGCTTTGGCTCAACGGCGGTCCGGTCGACACCTACACGACGGTCGGCATGCAGGCGATGATCGCGCGCATCCGCTCGCAGAACGCGCAGAACGTCATCGTGCTCGACGGCTTGCAAGCCGCACACACGCTGGACGGAGTGCCGTCGGTCGCGGATCCGTTGAATCGCCTCGTCTACGCCGTGCATCCGTATCCCGTGGGGAGTGCGGACGAATCGCAGTGGGATCGGCAGTTCGGTATCCCCAGCCAATCGCTGCCGGTGTTCGCCGACGAGTGGGCGGCGCCGGCCGGCCTCGCGCTCGGCCTCGGCAATCTGCCTTCGTATCAGGTCGCGGTCGATCTCGTCAACTATCTTCGCGTGCATAAAATCCCGCTCGGGGGAGCCGGATACGATGCACCGCCGTTCCTCGTGCAGACCGTGCCGGGCTGGACGCCGACGAATTACGACAACTATTCGCCGTCGGCGACGCTCGACGACGCCGGGCTGCTCATTCACAACGACTTTCTCGCGAACTACGGTCGGGTCTTGACCGATGCGGATGCGGTGACGCACTAGCGAGGGCGGGAGCCGGAGCCCAGGGTGCCCCGGCACGAACGCGAAACCGCGGCGCATGATCGACGCGCATCCCGATAGCTTCGGCGCCCGCAGCACGCTCGCGGTCGGCGAAGCCGGCTACACGATTTTCCGGCTCGATGCGCTCGAACGCGGCGGCTTCCCGGGGGTCGCGCGCTTGCCGTACGGGCACAAAATTCTGCTCGAGAATCTGCTGCGCCACGAAGACGGCCGCAGCGTCACGAAGGCCGATATCGCGGCGCTCGCCGCTTGGACGCCGAACGCGGCCGACGAGCGAGAGATCGCATACCGTCCGGCGCGCGTGCTGCTGCAAGATTTTACGGGCGTGCCGTGCGTCGTCGATCTCGCGGCGATGCGCGACGCGATGGCGGAGATGGGCGGCGATCCGAGCGCGATCAATCCGCTGCAGCCGGTCGAACTCGTCATCGATCATTCCGTGCAAGTCGATCGCTTCGGCTCGCCGGATGCGTTCGCCGAGAACGCGCGCTTGGAGTTCGAACGCAATCGCGAACGCTACGCGTTCCTGAAGTGGGGCCAGGGCGCGCTCGACAAGTTCCGCGCCGTCCCGCCGGACACCGGGATCGTACATCAGGTCAACATCGAGTATCTCGGCCGCGTCGTTTTCGGCGCGGGCGGCTCGGGCGGCGGGACGGTCGGCGAATCCGGCGGCTTCGCGTATCCCGATAGCGTCGTCGGCACCGATTCCCATACGACGATGGCGAACGGCCTCGGCATCCTCGCCTGGGGCGTCGGCGGGATCGAAGCCGAGGCCGCGATGCTCGGCCAGCCGGTGACGATGCTCGTGCCCGAAGCCCTCGGCGTGCGGCTGAGCGGCCGTCTGCGCGAAGGCGTTACCGCGACCGATCTCGTGCTCGCCGTGACGGAGCTGCTGCGCAAGACGGGCGTCGTCGGAAAATTCGTCGAGTTTTTCGGGCCCGGGCTCGGTTCGCTCGGCGTCGCGGATCGCGTGACGATCGGGAACATGTCGCCCGAATACGGTTCGACCGTCGCGATCTTCCCCATCGATGCGCAGACGCTCGCGTATCTCTCGCTCACCGGCCGCAGCGCCGAACAGATTGCGCTCGTCGAAGCGTACGCGCGCGCGCAAGGGATGTTCCACACGGACGCCTCGCCCGAGCCGCTCTTCAGCGAGGTCGTCGATCTCGATCTCGGCGGCGTCGTGCCGAGCCTCGCGGGCCCGCGCCGGCCGCAGGATCGCGTCGCGCTCGGCGACGTGAAGCGTTCGTTCGGCGAGGCGCTCGTCGGTTGGCAATCCGCGCGCGGCCACAACGGATCGCCCGCGCCGTCGGGCCCCGCGCCGCTCGCAAGCGCGAGCGGGATCGCGGTCGCCGCACGCCCCGCGAGCGGGCTCGCCGACGGCGCGGTCGTCATCGCCGCGATCACCTCGTGCACGAACACCTCGAATCCGTACGTGCTCGTGTGTGCGGGATTGCTCGCGAAGAACGCGGTCGCGCGCGGCCTCGCGCGCAAGCCGTGGGTGAAGACGAGCCTCGCGCCCGGCTCGAAAGTCGTGACCGATTATCTCGAAGCGTCGGGCTTGCAGCCGCATCTCGACGCGCTCGGATTCAATCTCGTCGGCTACGGCTGCACGACGTGTATCGGGAACAGCGGGCCGCTCTCACCCGCCGTCGCGACCGAGGTCGCCGATCGCGATCTCATCGTCGCGGCCGTGCTCTCGGGGAATCGGAATTTCGAGGGCCGCATCCATCCGCAGGTCCGCGCGAACTATCTCGCGTCGCCGCCGCTCGTCGTCGCGTACGCGCTGACCGGGCGCATGGACGTCGATCTCACGACGGAACCGCTCGGCGATGATCCGAGCGGCACGCCCGTCTATCTGCGCGATCTCTGGCCGACGAACGCCGAGATCGATGAAGTCGTCGCCGCTTGCGTGACCGAGACGGCGTTCCGCGCGCGCTACGCCGACGTCTTTGCGGGCGACGACGCGTGGCGCGCGTTATCGGTCGAAGCGAGCGAACGCTACGCGTGGGATCCGAAAAGCGAATACGTCAAACGGCCGCCGTACTTCGACGGAATGCCCGCGGAACCGACGGCGCCGGGTGACATCCGCGGCGCGCGCGTCCTCGCGCTGCTCGGCGATAGCGTGACGACCGATCACATCTCGCCCGCAGGTTCGATCGCGGTGAACGGGCCCGCGGGCGCGTACCTCGTCGCGCACGGCGTGCCGCCCGAAGCGTTCAATTCGTACGGCGCGCGGCGCGGCAATCACGAGGTGATGGTGCGCGGCACGTTCGCGAATACCCGGCTGCGCAACGCACTCGTGCCGGGCGTCGAGGGCGGCGTGACGCGGCACGTTCCGAGCGGCGAACGGATGTCGATCTTCGACGCCTCGGAGCGTTACCGCGCCGAGGGCGTCCCCGTCATCGTGATCGGCGGCAAGGAGTACGGCTCGGGTTCGTCGCGCGATTGGGCGGCGAAGGGGCCGATGCTGCTCGGCGTGCGGGCCGTCATCGCGCAATCGTTCGAGCGCATCCATCGCAGCAACCTCATCGGTATGGGCATCTTGCCGCTCGAATTCGAAGGCGGCGCGACGCCCGCATCGCTCGGGCTCGGCGGTGAGGAGACGTTCGACATCACCGGCCTCGCGGAACGCATCGCCCCGCGCAGCCGGCTGCGCGTGATCGCGACACCGGCTTCGGGCGTGCCGATCGCGTTCGACGTTCGCGTGCGCATCGATACGCCCGACGAATCGGAGTATTTTCGGCACGGCGGGATCTTGCCATACGTGTTGCGGTCGTTGCGCGATCGCGCGTAAGACGCACGTTCGTGTGTCGCGAGCCAATCCGCGAGAAAACGTTTCCAGCGTTCGCTAGCGAAGGCGCCGGATACCATGCTCGCAGGACACTCTTCGGCAGTTCTCCTCGCTTTCGAGGGGCCTGATCGGTATTCGTCGGTCGGCGGTCTCGGTACGCGCGAGACGTCGTTCGCGCGCGCGCTCGGCGAGGCGGGCGTCGAGACGACGCTGATCTTCATCGGCGACCCGGCGTTCGACGAGACGGAGGCGTTCGCGCCGCACGTGACGCTGCGGCGCTGGGGGCAATGGATCTCCGCGCAGCATTCGCGCGACGTCTACGACGGCGAGATGGAAAAGGTGCGGGACTTTACGAGCAGCGTCCCGCGCTATCTCCTCGATACCGCGATCGCGCCGGCAGCCGCCCGCGGCGAGCGCGTCCTCATCGTCGCCGAAGAATGGCAGACGGTCGAAGCGGTCGTCGCACTCGACGCACTGCTGCGCGAAGAAGGCTTGCGCGATGCGGCGACGCTGTTCTGGAATGCGAACAACACGTACGGCTTCGATCGCATCGATTGGCCGCGTTTGCAGCGGTCCGCGGCCGTCATGACGGTCAGCAAGTTCATGAAGTTCGAGCTCGCTCAGTACGACGTTCCCGCGCTCGTCGTCCCCAACGGCATCGACGACGCACTGCTCGACGGGCCGCCGAAATCGCTCACGAAAAAATTTCGGAAAGCGCTCCACGGCGAACCGTCCCTCGTCAAAGTCGGGCGTTTCGATCCCGATAAGAATTGGCTGCAGGCGATCGATGCGGTGAGCGAGCTCGCGCGCATGGACTTTGCGCCGCAACTCATCGTGCGCGGCGGGCGCGAGCCGTACGGCGACGTCGTGTTGCAGCGTGCGCGATCGCGCGGCTTGCGCGTCGAGCGCGTCGAGGCGAACGGCGACGACGGCGAAGCGGTCGCCGCGGCGCTCGCGAAGTGCACGGCCGACGTCGTCCATCTGCAGGCGTTTCTGCCCGATACGACGCTCGCGGCGCTCTACAACGCGGCCGATGCCGTGCTCGCGAATAGCGGCAAGGAGCCCTTCGGTCTCGTCGGCCTCGAAGTAATGGCCGCGCGCGGCATCGCGGTGTGCGGCGCGACGGGTGAAGAGTACGCGGATCCCTTCGTCAACGCGATCGTCTGCGATACGAACGACGGCCACGAACTGGCGCAGTATCTCACGAACGTCTACGGCGACAAGGCGCGCGTCGAAAAGATACGCGAAGCCGGGTACGAGACGGCAAAGCGCTACCGTTGGTCGACCGTCCTCGAAACGTTCGCGCAAAAGATCGCCTACGTCGCACGATCGTCCGCACCGATCGGGTAAACGGATTCGTCGGGGCGCTCGCGCCCGGGCCTTCGTCGGCTTCTCACCGGCGAGCGATGATCGATTGCGTCGTTGCACGGTGGCCGCTTTTCGTCGCGAATGCGAGTCTCGTGCGACATGATAACGAACGGAAGCATTCGTGCGCATCTTTTTTCTCGGCGGGACGAGTTTCGTCGGCCGTCACGTCGCGGAGGCTGCGATCGCAGCGGGTCACGAGATCACGTTTTTCAACCGCGGTATGACGGACCCGTCGCTCTTCCCGGCGCAGCGCCACGTGCGTGGCGATCGGTACGGGTCGCTCGAGGCGCTAGCGAACGTCGAGGCCGACGTCGTCATCGATACGAGCGGCTACACGCCGAATGCGGTGCGGGCGAGCGCGCTCGCCGTGGCCGGGCGCATTCGGCGCTACGTCTTCGTCAGCACGATCGATGCGTACGACTTCGCGACTCTCGACATCGACGAGTCCTCGCCGACGAAATCGCTGCCGACCGGCGCGATTACGAGCGAGCCGAGCGCCGAGCATTACGGCGCGCTAAAAGTGCTCGCCGAGCGCGCGCTCGTCGAGGTGCTCGGTGCGGAACGGGTGCTGATCGTACGGGCGGGACTCATGGTCGGGCCGCACGACGCGACCGATCGCTTCACGTATTGGCCGGCGCGCATCGCGAGCGGCGGCCGCGTGCTCGCGCCGCGAGCCCCGACCATGCCCGTGCAGATCATCGACGTTCGCGACGTCGCGGCATGGATCGTCGCCGAGATCGCGGCGCAGGCCGGAGGCACGTTCAATCTGGTCGGCGATTGCGATACGATCGCGCTGGGCGACGTGCTCGCCGCGTGTCGCGATGCGGCGTACGCGAACGGAGCGGTGACGTGGGTCTGCGATGACTTCCTGATCGCGAACGATGTCGGCGCATGGGTCGAGATGCCGCTGTGGCTGCCCGAATCGCCGGAGATGCGCGGTTTGCTGCGGGTACGAAACGAGCGCGCGAAAGCCGTCGGACTTCGTCTACGGCCGCTCGCGACAACGGTTCGCGATGTGCTCGAAGAGTTTCGCTCGCGCCCCGCCGGCCGCACGCTGCGCGCGGGGCTTTCACCGGAACGCGAGGCAACGCTGCTCGCGCGGTGGGACGCGCTCGTCAGCTGAGATATGCCGCCGCGAGTTGCGGGAGCCGTCGTTGCATCTCGCCCGTGTCTCCGAAATCGAAATCCCAATCCGGATCTCGAGGAGATGCCGGCTCCTCGTCGCCGAGTCGCTCGTTGCGATTCGCGCCGGATCGGCGTTCGAATTCCTCGTCCATGACGTACGCGAACGATTCGAACGATGCCGAATCCGGCTCGATCGCCAGTCTCGCCAGCGAGTCCGGATCCAGGACCGCCGCGTCGGCGACCGTTCGGCCGCGAGCGATGAGCCAGCTGCGAAAATCGATGAAGCCGTCGTCGCTGCACCCGCCGTCGATGACGTATGCGGCCGCCCAGAGCCGCCACGAGTACATCTTTGCCGTCACGCTTTCGAAGAGCGCGATGAAGTCGACGAGTTGTTGATCGTTCAAGGACCGCAAAGCGACGGCCAGTCGCTCTTGTTGAACGTCTTGATCTTCCGTTTGCGTCGGATCGACGATCGACCAAAACCAACCGGCGTCGTCCGGATTATCGAGTCGACGAGTGGGAAGCGTATCGGTAAGCGCCATGAGCTCGTTCCTCATCGGTGTCATCGTAGTCGAGTTGCCCTCCGATTAAGGCGGGTTTCGCGATAGGACCTCTGAAACGCGCGCGCCCGGCTTCCACAATCCCCCGCGCTGCTTCGACGGCCGGCTATATCGAATGTCGTCGAACCGGGTATCATGTGGTGTCGCGACCGAGATCGCGCCGAGGAGTGGCAATGGAACGGTTCGGGGGAAAAACGGTTATCGTCACGGGCGCGGGTTCGGGGATCGGCGCGGCGACGGCGCGCCGCTTTTCCACGGACGGCGCGAACGTCGTGCTTTCGGGGCGCACGCTCGCGAAGCTCGATGCGATCGCGCGCGATCTCGCGGCGGATCGAACGTTGACGCGTGAGACGGACGTTTCGAAGGTTGGCGATGCGAACGCGCTCATCGCGGCGACCGTCGAAAGGTTCGGTCGACTCGACGTCGTCGTCAATAACGCGGGCGTGGCGACGTTCGGGCCGTTCGACGAGATCGACGATGCCGAATGGCGGCGCGTCATGGCGATCGACGTCGACGGCGTCTTCTACGTCACGCGCGCCGCGATCCCGCATTTACTCACCAGTCGCGGATCCGTCGTCAACGTGTCGTCGGTCTCCGGTATCGGCGGCGACTGGGGCATGAGCTCCTACAACGCGGCCAAGGGTGCGGTCACGAACCTGACGCGCGCGCTCGCGCTCGAGTACGGCGGCCGCGGCGTACGGTTCAACGCCGTCGCGCCGAGTTTGACGCTCACCGACATGGCGGGCGATATCAGCGCGAACGACGAGATCATGGCGAAGTTTCGGGAGCGTATCCCGCTCGGCCGCGGTGCGGACCCCGCGGAGATCGCCGACGTCATCGCTTTTCTCGCAAGCGACGACGCGCGATTCATCAACGGTGCGATCGTACCGGTCGACGGCGGCCTCTCCGCCTCGAACGGTCAACCGAAGACGAGCTGATAGGCAGTGCGTACGTTAGGAGAACTCATCGACCGACGCGAGTCGTCTCTACCGCTCCTGCGGCTAGGCAGACGATGAGGTGGGTAACGGCGGTACGTTGATTCCGCCGTCGGACGCCGTCCACTACGACTCGCCCGAACGCTTGCAAGTCACGACGAGATCGATACTGAGGGGCGGCGTCAGCGACGTACGTTCTTGCGCGCGCGGAATATGATCAGTGCGACGAGTTAAATCGTCGCGAACGCCGCGCGGAGGTCGGTGAGATACGCATCGGGCACCTCGAGCGCCGGAAAATGCCCGCCACGATCGAGCTCGGTGTATCGCACGACGTCGTAAAAACGCTCCGCCCACTCGCGCGGCGGCTGTTCGAGATCTTTGGGAAGCACGAGAACCGACGTCGGCACGCGAACGCGATCGGTCGCGGCGAACGGTCTCGGCCGGTGCCGCGATTCGTAATAGAGCCGCATCGACGAGCCGATCGTCTCCGTCGCCCAATAGATCATCACGTTATCGAGCAGCGCATCGCCGAACGCATCCAGCACGCTCGCACCGCGCAAATCGCTCCAGAAGTGAAACTTTTCCACAATCCAGCTCGCGAGCCCGACGGGCGTGTCGTTGAGTCCGAACGCGATCGTTTGCGGGCGCGTCTGCTGTAGCCGCTGATAGGCGCCTTCCTCGTCGTCCCAACGCCTCTGCTGTTCGAGATAGCGGCATTCCGCATCCGTAAACGGCGGTTCGCGTCTGGTGATCGGCGGTGGTGCCATGCCGCACATGTGAATCGCGGTCACGCTGTTCGGATATTCGAGCGGCATGCGCGTCGCGATCCCAAGTCCGATGTCGGAGCCGGCTACGGCGAACTGCGAGTAGCCGAGACCTTCCGTCATGAGAGTATGGTAGAGATCGAGTGCGCGCACCTGATGCGGATGCGTGGGGCGATCCGAGAAGCCGTACCCGGGCATCGCGGGGATGACGACGTCGAATGCGTCGCGCGCGTCGCCGCCGTATGCGGCGGGATTCGAGAGCGCGGCCGCGATCGGCAGATACTCGACGAAACTCGAGGGCCATCCGTTCGCGAGCAGCAGTGGGCGAGGCCGCGGACCGATGCCGCGAAAGTGTAAGAAGTGAATGCCGAATCCGTCGATCGCGGCGCGAAAGTGCGGCAGCGAATTGAGCGCGCTTTGCCGCGCGTCCCAATCGTAACCGCGCCATCGCTCGGCGAACGTGTGCAGCGTCGTCACGTCCATACCGTATTCCCATCCCGCTCCGACGTCGTCGCACCAGCGCGTATCGGATAACCGCGCGTGCAAGTTTGCCACGACATCGCTCGCGACGTCGATGCGATACGGCTCGATCGTTACCACAATCCGTCCCTCCAGGAGCTTTACTTTAACGTAACATGAAACCGGCGCGGCCGTTCGAAGCGTTGCAAACCGCGCGTGAATGTTGTGAAGCGTTTGCATCCTATATACAATGGGCGAGGCGAAGCGTGCCGACGTAGGCTATCATTGCGGACATGCGTCGCGGCGCGTGTTTTCAGCAACGATGCCGCACGCAATGCGAAGGATATCAACCTGTCTGACACGTTCGAAGTGCTCGGCGGACGGCTATCGCTCTTTGATCCGGCAACGCTCGCTCCGGCGCAGAAAAAATTGTATGATGTTCTTCGTACGACGTGGGTGCCGTGGGCGGATGCCGCCGGATTCGAGAGCGAGGTCGACGGCACGTTTCTCATCGGGCCCTTCAATCCGATTCTGCTCAGTCCCGAGATGTCTGCGATCTTCATGGACGTGCAATCGACCGAGGAGCGATCCACGTCGCTCACGCAGCGCGTGCGGCAAGTCGTCATTCTCTCGACCGGCGCCGTCTGGGGTGCGGCGTACGAACCCTACGCACACGCCGCGGCCGCGAGAAAAGCCGGCATACCGCAGAACGCGATCGATGAGCTCGCGAGCGGCGGCATACCGAAAACCCTTTCGGAACAGGAACGGATCGCAAGCCGGTTCGCGCGTCGACTCGTCGTCGACCGCCACGTCGATCGATCGCTCTACGATTCGGCGAAGCTCGCGTTCGATGAGCGGGGCGTTTACGAGATCGTCTTCCTCGCAGGCCTCTATCAACTCGTATGCGGTCTGTTAAACGCATTCGAGATTCCTGCCCCGACCAATACGTAATTCCGCACCGATCGAGAGAAGTAGCGATCGAGAGAAGGAAGGAAGCATCAATGGGACTGCAAGTCTGGCGAATCGTAACCGGTTACGATGGATCCGGAAGAGGGATCGTCGTCACCGCTGACGTCATCCACGCGGTCTCGCGCGGGTTGGGGTCCGGCATCACCGCAAGGAAGATCTGGTCGACCTCCCCTCGCAACGCGCCGGATTCAAAAATATATAATCATGTCGGAAGCGGCGAGGAGACGACCATTCGCATCACCGAGTGGGCATCGGGGTATCCGCTTCTCGCATCGCACCGAGACGATGGATTACTCGATTCTATCTTCGGTGAGATCGACGGCGGCGAAGTCGTGCATATGGAAGCGGGCGACGCACTCGTTAGCGCGGCATTACCCATTGCTAGCGCGACGTCGGCTCCGTGCTCGCGATCAACGCGTTCATCCTGATCGACGCCGAACCGACGTTCGTCAGCGGTACTCGTTTGCATACGCTCTTCCCGGCCTAGAGCGCACGATCGCCGGAGGGAATCACTATGTCCGACTCCGTCGAGCGATTCACGCTCGCGATTCCGGAGGCGCGCATCGTCAATCTGCGCGAACGCCTTGCGAACATGGTCCGATCGCGAGACGACCGACGACACGAGCCAAGGGCCGCAGCTCGATACGATCCGAACGCTGTGCGAGTATTGGCGTACCTCATGCAGTTGGTGGTGCTGCGAATCGGCCTTAAACGGCCTCGGGCAATTCACGATCGGAATCGACGGACTGCGCATCCATTTCCTACACGTACGCTCGCCCGAGCCTGCTGCGCTGCCGTTGCTGATGACGCACGGCTGGCCCGGTTCCGTCGTCTAATTCTTGAAGGTCATCGGTCCGCTCACCGACCCGACGAACCACGGCGGTCGTCCGAGCGACGCGTTTCATCTGGTGCTGCCGTCGTTGCCGGGTTTCGGATTCTCCGAAAAGCCGACGGAAACAGGCTGGGGGCCTGCGCGCACCGCCGACGCCTGGATCTCGCTCATGGCTAGGCTCGGATACGCGCGCTGGTGTTCGCAGGGCGGCGACTTCGGCGCCTTCGTCACGGACGCCATCGCCGCGAAATCGCCCGTCGCGCAAGCGGCGTGGATCTAAACGCTGTTCGAAGATTTAGGAGCGGCCCCGGACCGCGCCGAATCGTCGTCGACGTGCGACGAGGTCCTCGACGACATCATGCTCTATTGGCTGCCGAACGCGGGCGCGACATCGGCGAGAATGTACTGGGAGGCGCTGCATACGAGGTGGATGCCGTCGGCTTCGCCTGTCGCTCCGACCTCGATACCGACCGGGATCAGCGTGTTCCCGGAAGAGTTCCGGCGGATCTCGCACCGGTGGGCGGAGCGGCGCTACGCGAATCTCGTTCGGTTCAACGAGGTCGATCGAGGCGGCCATTTCGCCGCATTAGAAGAGCCGGAGCGTTTCGTCGAGGAAATTCGTGCGACGTTTCGCTTATTGCGGTGATGCGCGTGCGGTTGCGTTCGACTCGCCGCGTTCGCTTGCCCACGCGTGCCCCAGATCGCCATCAGCGGCTGCCCGACTTTTCGGCCGGTCGCCTCGTCCTGCCGCGTGTGCTCGCGATCGATCGTCACTGATGCGCATCGATGATAGCGCCGGCGAGCGATCGATGCATCCATAATTCGATAGAGGAGGACGCTCGCTCCATTGCGTCGCGGGACGCGAGGGCGCCGCTGACGCAAAGAAGTCTCGATGGCATCCCAGATCGAGCACCTCCTAGACGCCGCCCATATCGGCGTGCTCCTCGCCGTCGAGGAAACCGGTAGTTTCAGCGAGGCGGCCGTGCGGCTCGGAATCAGTCAGCCGGCGGTTAGTCAGTCGATGAAGCGTCTTGAAGGCTCCACCGGCCGGAAACTCTTTCGGCGTGCCGGCCGAGGCATCGAGCTGACCAGCGACGGCGAGGCGGTCGTGGTCTATTCTCGCGCCATGCTCAGCTTGTCGCACGATCTGCGACGGCAGCTTCGGCAGACGGTCGGCTCGACGCACGTCCGTATCGGTATGTCCGACGATTTCCTACGAACCGCGCTGCCGACGGTTCTGAGTATCTTTATCAGAGCGCACCCGCACGTCGAACTGCGCTGCATGAGCGGCACGTACGACACGCTCGCCGCCGCGATCGAAAACAAAACGGTCGACCTCTGCGTCATGCGGCGGTACAAGGAATTCCCCAACACACGAACGCTGTGGACCGACGAACTCGTGTGGAACGGAGCGCTCGATTACGAGATACCGGATTCCGATCCGGTTCCGCTCGTGTTGCCGATCGCTCCCAATCCCGCGCGAGAGGCCCCGATCGAAGCATTACGCGCGGCCGGTCGCACGTGGTCCGTTCGATTCGAGAGCCTCGGCCTCTTGGGTATCGAAGCCGCGCTGCAGGCGGGCCTCGGCGTGTGCGCCGGTCCGAGGACCATGCCGTTGCACGGGGCCGGCCCGCTGCGCCCGGGTCACGGCCTTCCGAGCCTACCCGATGCCGAGTTCGTAATGGTCGGACCCTCCGCACGTGCGACTCCCGTGCACGTCGCATTTGGAGAGATCCTATCATACGCGGCCGCTTCGCGCTTCGCGCTCGATACGCTTTAGTGCTGTAATCCTTCGTGGGTTACGGCTCGCGTTTCGCGAGGATCTCTGCGACGGCCGCATCGATGATGCGCACGATGCGCCGCGCCTCGTCGGGCTCACAGCCGCGCTTGTCCGCGAGCGCATGGTCGAGTGCATGACGAGCGCGATGCAGAGCACTCGCCGTGGCGGAATCGGCGCCGTCTAGTCCGGCATACGCTTCGCGCACGCGCGCCATCCGCGATCCGACTCGAGCGAGTCCCTCGAATAGCGCATCCGCCTCCCCGCGCTTCGCTTCGAGCTCGGCAAGCCCACCGGCGGTCAAGGCGTATTGCTTGCGATTCGCCTCTTGCGTGACCACGGCGTGCCCGTGTTTTGCCCGCCGACGTTCCGGCGCGAATACGCGGCGATCGCCGCAATCGTGCTCGTTCTCGCCGCTGCCGGTATCTTCGCGGTCGTGTCTCGTTCGGCGTGATGCAGCGAACGCTTGAAGACGGCATACGCATGCCACTCGGAGCGACGCCGTGGGGATCCTCGTATCCGGCCTGGTCGATACGATGCGGGTCGTGGCAGGAATCGTCCTCGGCCTCATCATCGCGGCCGCGTGCGCGAACATCATCGGCCGGCAACTCCTACGGAACCTTCTCGCTCGATCCAACGACGTTCGGCCTTGCGTGCGCGCTCATCGTGTTCGTTGCCGTATTCGCCGCGCTCGTCCCGAGCGTGCGTGCGCCGCGCATCGACCCGATCGTCGCTTACGCCAAAAATGACGGACGATCGCAGAGACAATGCTACGGTCGTCTCGCAGAAAAACGAATGATTTTAAGATAATCCCTTTGTTATCTTTGAGACAATGCGTTCGTTATAGTATTAAAGCTTCGTCCGCTTTTGCATGAGTTCGACCAGTCCGGACTAATACCGTATCTGCCGTAGATCGGCCACGGCGGGCTGCAAAGATGTCGGAACCGCTCCCACCTTAATCTACGAAACGTCTAGGAGAAACGATAGTGCAATGTGAGTCCGCTCGCGATCTAGATACGATCCGTGTCATCCTCATCGATAACCATCCGATCGTGCGCGAAGGGCTCGGACTCATTCTTTCCAATGAACGCGACCTGCGGGTCGTCGGTGAGGGCAGCGATTGAAACGAGGCTGTCGACCTCTTCCGTCGACATCGGCCCGACGTTGCGATTCTCGATCTGCACATGCCGAACATGAACGGCATCGACGCGACGAAGGCGATCGTCCGGTGCGACCCTTGCGCGCGAATCCTGATCTTCACGACGCTCGACCGCGATAACGACATACACGGCAGTTTCTCGGCGGGCGCGAAAGGGTACATGCTCAAAAACGCTCGTCGCGACGAAGTGTTGCGCGCGATCCGGTGCGTTCCCCGCGGTGAACGGTATATGGCCCCCAGCACGCGGCGAAAACTCGAAGGCCGATCCGGCGCGCAGCCTTTGACGAACGGCGAGCGCCGCGTGCTTCGTTTTTTGATTCAGGGTACGGCGAATAAAGCGATTGCCGCAAAGCTCGGAATCGGAGAGGGCACGGTTAAGACGCACGTAAACGCCTTGCGGCAAAAACTCGGCGCCTCCAATCGTACCGAGGCGGCGCTCGCCGCGGTGCGAAGCGGCCTCTTGACGATTGAATAACGCGCGCCGGTACGCCGTTGCGCACACTTGGAGTAACACGAATGACGGATCTCAAAAGACGAACGCGAGCCACGACCATCGCTCTCTTCCCTATGGGATATTTCTTGGAGAACATCGCACTGCGAGCCGATGATTCGGCGCTCGTGACGGCGATGAATAAGAACGAGCTTTGGTACGTCCCTGCGCCGGGTGCGGTACTGCCCGTCGAGCCCGTGCTCGTCGCCACGTTCGGTGAGCCGACGCTCGACGTGATCGAGGTCGCGCCGGACGTTTTCTGCGTGTTCACGAGCAACATTTATACGACGCACGAGTCGTATCTGCAGGTCGTCGATCTCAACGGATGGGCACCGGGCACGTGCGTCGAAACGAAGACGGTCTTCCGCTTTCCCGAGGAAGCGCGCAGCCTCAACGGCGGATGTCTCATCGCTTCGAACGTCATGCTTGCCGCGGATTGTTTCGGCGGTTGTATCTGGCGTATCGACCTTCCGGGCGAAGGCGTTCGCGGCGTTCCGACGGCACGCGTGTGGCTGCGGCACCACAGCATGGACTCCGACCCGAATGGACCGGACTGGACACAGCCGGGGGTCAACGGTATAAAGTATGCCGCCTCGACGGGATACGTCTACTACACCTCGACGGAAAAGCAGCTGTTCATGCGCGTGGCCGTCGATCCGAAGACGGGCGATCCGCTCGGCGATCCGGAGTTCGTCTCGGGTGGTCGCATGGCGGACGATTTTATCATCGACGAGCGTGGTTCCGTCGCGTATCTCACGACGCACAGGCAGAATACGATCGATCGCGTGCCGCTCGATCCCGCGCTCAACCTCGATTTCGCGCGCAATAGCGTGCTCGGTAATCCCTTCGATGAGGATCTGATCGGCCCGTCGTGCGGCGCGTGGAGTCGCGCCGCTGGTGAGGAACAGCGAAAGATCGCTTATTTCCTCACCGACGGCGGCACGAAGTCCCCGCCGAAGAGCGGCGCACAGCGACCGAAGATGCTCCGGATCGAGCTCTAACCGATCGAAACCGCTCGCGCTCGGCAGCGTGGCTGTCGGCAATTTAGCAAAGGAAGCGCACATGGCAGAAAACCCCGATTTCGGAACATTCGGCCGCTACCGTGAGGTGCCGATCGATGAGATGCAGCCCGATATGAAAGACGCTCACGATTTTACCAAGAACATGCGCGGCCAGGTGCCGGGTCCGCACAAGATTTGGATCTCGAATCCCAAACTTAATGAAGCGGTCGTCCCGGTCGGCGCCTACTATCAGAAAAATTCGTCGCTGACCAAAGCGGAGATCGAGATCATCACGAATCTCATCAACGCCCGCTGGCTCGCTGCGTACTCGAATTACGAACACGAGATCATCGCGGAGCAGCAAGGCCGGCTCCCCGCCGAAAAGGTCGAGGCGTTGATCTCCGGTCTTCCGACGTCCTTCGACGATCCGCGTCAGCAAGTCGTCTACGAGGTCGCCTCCGCTCTCGTGAAGCCACGCATTGTGCCGCAGGGGCTATTCAAACGCGCAATCGGGCTCATCGGCGATAGAGGCATGGTCGATCTCACCATGCTCATAGGTTGGTTCACGGGCGTATCTATGACGCTCATGGCGTATGATGTGCCGTCCGATGCCGTCGGCCTCGATCAATAGTGAAGGTTCGCGTGTGGGTGAAGGTTCGAACGCAACGGGGATCCCGCATCGTGTCACGCTGACCATGGCTCCGAATTCGCCTTTAACGGTTTTCTCGAAAATCTCGTGCTTCGTGCAGATAGCTCGATACTCGTGACGAATCGCGAATGCGAAGGAACTCTGGTACGTTCCGCCGGGCAACGGCGCGCTGCCCGTGCGGCCGATGCGGTCGCATACGTTCTACCAACTCTACATGTACAGAGCGTGTGCTCGGGCTCACCGATGGCTGCGAGATGTTCCTAGCGTCATGCTCGCGGCGCCATCGCCCAAGGGCAACGTAGTCGACTCGACGTCCTGCGCGTCGAATTTTTGACGGTCCATCGCGAGTTCATCATCGATCGCTCGAACGGCTTCTTCTTGCATCGCCGTTACGCGTCGACGAGCGCGTCGATGCGCGCGGTGATCGCCGCGATGCGGTGATCGGCATCTTCGTTCGAGGTGCCTTCGGCGTAGACG
This sequence comes from Vulcanimicrobiota bacterium, assembly GCA_964658425.1. Classification (GTDB taxonomy): domain Bacteria; phylum Vulcanimicrobiota; class Vulcanimicrobiia; order Vulcanimicrobiales; family Vulcanimicrobiaceae; genus CAZZYZ01. The sequence goes on from CAZZYZ010000011.1 coordinate 16,670, forward strand.
TTGAGCGACGGGTCGGAGGCATCGGGCAACACGAGGAACCAGCCGCCGTCGCTCGCGACGCGGATACCGTCGATGAGCTCGACGTCGCCGCCCGCGTTCTCGTCGACGACCGTGCGCATAACTTCGCCCTTGCGTTCCCACGGGCAGCGGATCGCGCGATGCCGGAAGTACCAGGCCGGCAGCATGTCGTTGAGCTCGTGGAGCCGGCGACCCTCGACCGCGAGCAGTTCGATGATCTTCACGATCGCGTAGAGCGCGTCGAAGGCCGGTTGGAATTCGGGGAAGATCGGCTCCTGATCGAAGCCGCTGCCGTAGCTCAGGGTCGCGCGCTCTCGTGCGGCGTGCGCCATCATCGAGCGCCGGTCGCTCTTCGTTCGCGTCACGTGACCGCCGGCTTCGGTGATCAGGCGTTCGATCGCGAGCGGCGTCGTGATCGGGATCGCGATGCGTGCACCCGGCTTCGCGCGACACGTCATGAGCGCGACGAGCGCGAGCAGGCGATTCCCCGCGACGACGCGGCCCAGATCGTCGACGAGCGCGAACGATTCACCGTCGTGATCGACGAGGACGCCGAGATCGGCGCCGAGCGTCATCGTGACGGTGCGCAATTGCTCGATGTAGCGCTCGCGATCCTCGCGGAACGTGCGCGACTTCGCCTCGTCGTAATACGCATCGATCGCGATCGTATCGACGCCGAGTTTCGCGAGCACGCGCGGTAACACGAGCGAGGCGTTGCCGTAGCCGTAGTCGACGACGACCTTGAATTTCGCTTCCGGCAGCGCGTGCGATTGCAGCGCGGAGAGCATCTCGTTCGTGTACAGTTCGAGCGTGCGTGCGGGGAACGAGATGAGGCCGACCTCGCCCATGCTCGTGCGCCGGAAATCTTCCCGGAAGAAGAGATTTTCGATTTTACGTTCGGTCGCGGTGTCGATGTTGATACCGCCGCCGTCGAAGAGCTCGATGAGCACGGCGTTGGGATCGCTCGGATCGACGCGCGTGTGCACGCCGCCGTCGCCGCCGGAACGCGTGGCGTAGCGCGCGAGGGGCAGCGGGATGGAACGCAGATCTTCGACGTTGATCCCGACCGACGTGAGCCCGGAGATGACGCAGCGATTGAGCAGTCGCGACGCCGGGTGCGCGTCGCGACTCGTCATGACGGATTGGCCGGGGCGCAGGAACGAGCCGAACGCTTGCCCGAGCCGCAGCGCGAATTCCGGCGTCAATTCGACGTTCGCGAGGCCGCTCACGCCGACCGCACCGAACAGCGAGCCCGGCCATTTGATGCCATAGATCAGCGACATCGAGACGGTCGATCCCGAGCTGATCGATTTGTCGGGCCAGAGTTTGAGGTTCGGCCGCACGATGCTGCCGCTGCCGAGCGTGCAGCCGCTGCCGACGACGGCGCCTTCGCCGACGTTCACGTGATCCTTGATCGTATTGCGATCGGCGATCGTCGCGCCCGTCGTAACGCTCGACTCTCCGAAATAGCCGTCGTCCCAGGCGACCGTGCGCACGACCTGCGCGTTGCGCGCGACGATCGTCGCGTTGCCGATCACGCTCTCCGGGCCGACGACCGCACCCGCTTCGATCGTCACGTTGCGACCGACGACGACGGGCGCTTCGAGGTGCGCGCTCGCGTCGATGCGGCACCCTTCGCCGACCCAGATGCCCGGCCGGATCTCGTTGCCCGGGATCTCGAGCGTCAGCTTTCCGGCGAGCGCATCGTAATTCGCGAGCTGATACTGTTGCAGATTCCCGATGTCGGTCCAGTACTCGTTTGCGATGTAGCCCGAAAGCAGTTTGCCCTCGTGCAGCATGCGCGGAAAGATGTCGCGCGAGAAATCGTATGCTTTCCCGGCTTCCATGTATTCGAGCACGCCCGGTTGCAAGACGTAGATGCCGGAGTTGATCGTATCGGAGAAGATCTCGCCCCACGACGGCTTCTCGAGAAAGCGCGTGATCCGATTGTGATCGTCCGTGATCACGACGCCGAACTCGAGCGGATTGGCGACGCGCTGCAAGACGATCGAGGCCATCGCGCCCGTGCGCTCGTGATCGGCGAGCAGCGCGGCGAGATCGAGGTCCGTGAGCGCGTCGCCCGAGATGATGAGGAACGGTTCGTCGCCGAGTAACGGCTGCGCGAGTTTGACCGCGCCCGCGGTACCGAGCGGCGTATCCTCGACGACGTAGCTCATCGAGACGCCGAACGCGGACCCGTCGCCGAAATAACTTTCGACTTCGTCCGCGAGATAGTGCAGCGTCGCGACGATCTCGGTGATGCCGTGGCGCCGGAGCAGATCGACGATGTGCTCCATCACGGGCTTGTTCGCGATCGGTGCGAGCGGCTTCGGGCGCCGCGACGTGAGCGGCCGTAGGCGCGAGCCTTCGCCGCCCGCCATCACGACTGCTTTCATACCGGCGCCTCGCCCTTCACGAGCCGACGCACGTCGCTCGCGAGCGATGCGATTCGCGTATCGCGCACGATCGTTTCGAGATCGAGGCCGCTCTTGCGACGCCAATTCGGATACTCCGACGACGTCCCCGGAAGATTGATCTGCTCGAGTTCGCCGGCCGCGTCGTCGAGCGCGACGAGGACGAGCCGTGCACGCGTTTTCGCGATGAAGCGATACGCGGCGTGTACGAGCGGCAGGTAGGAGAGCACGTCGTGGCTGCGGCGATCGAGCGCGGATGCGACGCGGGTCGCGTCTTCGGGATCGATGACCCCCGACGCGCCGAGCGCTTCGAGCAGCTTCGCGACCTCGGCGCGCCGCACGATGTGGGCCGCCGCCGCGACCTCGGGCGAGAGCATGGCGAGGCCTTGGCGGACGTCGATATCGCGGCCGATCGCCCAGCCGATGACGGTCGGAACGTCGTGCGTCGTCGCCGTCGCGAGCGCGAGCTCCGGATAATCCCCGGGTGCGATGAACGCGCCGCCGCCCGGCGCCCGCTCGAAGAGCAACACGCGGTAGGAGAAGATGCGTTCCAGCGCCATCCGTTCGCGGAAGCCGTTCGGCACGTTCCCGAGATCTTCGCCGACGATGAGGCATTGCGCGCGCCGACTCTCGGTTCGCGCGATCGCGAGCAATTCGTCGAACGGATAGGTGACGTACGTGCCTTCCGCGGGCGTCTTCCCGCGGGGGATGCGAAAGAGGCGCAGCAGCGCCATCACGTGATCGATGCGCAGCGCTCCGCAATGCACCATCGCGGTCGCGAGTAATTCCGCGAAGCCCTGTTCGCCGTCGCGAACGAGCGAGCTCGGATCGGGGGCGGGCAAGCCCCAATCTTGGCCGAGCGGCCCGAGCGCATCGGGCGGCGCGCCGACCGACTCGTCGAGGATGAAGGCGCTCGGATCGCTCCACACGTCCGCACTCCCCGCATCGACGCCGACCGCGATATCGAGGTAGAGCCCGATCGAAAGCTCCGCGGCTTCCCGCGCGGCGAGCTCGAGCTGCTCGTGCGCGAGCCATTGCAGATATTTGAAGTAGTCGACGCGCCGGCGCGCGTGCGCGGCCCACGCTTTCACTTCGGGCGCACCCGAACTTTGAAATGCGCTCGGCCAGGCCTGCCAATCGCGGCCGACGTTCTCCGCTCCGACGAAACGCTCCGCGAGCGCCTCGTGCACCGCGAAGCGCTCGAGCCGCTCGCCGCCGCGCTCGCAGAACGAGCGGAAGGCGGCGAAGCGTTCGCCGCGTGCGTCGCGCATGATCTCGTACGCAGCGGTCAGCGCCGACCATTTCGCTCGCGCGACGCGAGCGTAGGCGACGTGGGACGATGCGCGCAGCGTCGCGAGCGTCGATACGAACGGCTCGGATCGCACGCGCGTGCGGAGCGCCTCCGCGGCCGGGATATCGGCATCGAGTTCCGGGACGGCATCGACGTCGATGTAGAGCGGATTGAGATAGTAACGGCTGGTCGGCGAGTAGGGGCTCGCGGCCTCGGGCTCGGTGTAATGCAGCGCGTGCAGTGGATTGAGACCGACCATATCGGCGCCGATCTCGCGCGCCCATGCGACGAGCGTTCGCAGATCGGTGAAATCGCCGATCCCCCAATTGCGCGCCGAGCGAAGTGCGTAGAGGTTCGCCGCGATGCCCCACGCGCGCCCGTTCTCGAGGACGGGCGGGACGAAGGCTCCGTTCACTCGGGCGGCCGCTCGCGCGCTTGCAGAACGACGAGCGACCGGCCGCTGATCTCGAGGCTCTCTGCGACGGCGACCGGCTGCGTGACGTTCCCCGCCGGGTCGCCCGCCGTATCGATGAGCAATTCCCAACCGCGGACGTCGCTCGGCAGCGTGAGCGCGAGCGCCTCGTCGTGCGCGTTGAGGAACAGCAAGAAACACGTTGCGTCGGTGGACGCGCGCTCCGCTCGAAAGACCAGCCCGACGGCGCGGCGGCCGCGATCGTGCCAATCGCCGTCCGTCATCTCGAGGCCGTCGGCGCGTATCCAGGTGATGTCCTTCGAAGCGCCCTCGTGCGCGGCCATGCCGCGGAAAAACGTCTCGCGTCGGAACGCATCGCTTGACGCGCGTAGCGCGAGTACGCCTTGCACGAAATCGAAGAAGTACGGATCTTCGAGCGAAGACCAATCGAGCCAGGCGATCGCGTTATCCTGACAATACGCATTGTTGTTGCCCTGCTGCGATTTGCCCATCTCGTCTCCCGCGAGCAGCATCGGTATGCCCTGCGAGAGCAGCAGCGTCGCGAGCAGATTACGCTTCTGGCGCGCGCGGAGTTTGAGGATCTCGTGATCGGCGGTCGGGCCTTCGGTACCGCAATTCCAACTCGCGTTGTTGTCGCTGCCGTCGCGATTGTGCTCGCCGTTGGCGTCGTTGTGTTTTCCGTTGTAGCTCACGAGGTCGGCGAGCGTGAAGCCGTCGTGGGCGGTGACGAAATTGATCGACGCGCGGACGTGTCGACCGCCGGCTTGGAAGACGTCGCTCGATCCGGTCAAGCGCGCCGCGAGCTCGGGGACGAGCCCTTCGTGACCCTGCCAGAAGCGGCGGATCACGTCGCGATATTTGTCGTTCCACTCCGACCATGCCGCCGGGAATTGACCGACCTGATAGCCGCCGAGCCCGACGTCCCAAGGCTCCGCGATCATCTTGACGCGCGTGAGCGTCGGATCTTGCGCGACCGCTTTGAAGAAGCCGCTCGCGCGATCGACGCCGTACGGCCCGCGCGCGAGCGCGGGCGCGAGATCGAAGCGGAAGCCGTCGACGTGCATCTCCTCGACCCAATAGCGCAGCGAGTCCATCACGAGCTGGAGAACGCGCGGGTGGTCGACGTTGAGCGTGTTCCCGCAGCCGGTCGCATCGTCGTAATACCGCTTGTCTTCGGCGAGCCGATAGTACGATCGATTGTCGATGCCCTTGAACGAGAGCGTGGGCCCGGCCTGATTCCCTTCGGCCGTGTGATTGTAGACCACGTCCATCAGCACTTCGAGGCCGGCGTTGTGGAATTGCTTGACCATCGTCTTGAATTCGTGGATCGATTCCGTACTGAGGTACGGCGCGTGCGGCGCGAAAAACCCGATCGAGTTGTAGCCCCAGTAATTATGGAGCTTGCGTTCGACGAGGTTGCGATCGTCGACGAACGCATGGACCGGTAAGAGTTCGACCGCCGTGACGCCGAGGCGTTTGAGATGCGCGATGACGCTCGGCGAGGAGAGTGCGAGGAACGTGCCGCGCATCGGCGCGGGGACGCCCGGATACTGCATCGTGAAGCCGCGCACGTGCATCTCGTAGATGACGGTGTCGCGCCACGGCGTCCGCGGTGCGCGATCCTCGCCCCACGTGAATGCGGAATCGATCACGACGCACTTCGGCATTCCCGAGGCGTTGTCGCGCCGATCGAACGAGAGATCGGCGCGCGGCGTCCCGATGCGATAGCCGAAGTGCGCGTCCGTCCAGCGAATCGCACCCGAGAGCGATTTCGCGTACGGATCGAGCAGCAGCTTGTTGGGATTGAAGCGATGGCCTTGCGCGGGATCGTAGGGCCCGTAGACGCGATACCCGTAGCGCAAGCCCGGTCGAGCGTCGGAGAGATAGCCGTGCCACACACCCTCCGTGTACGCAGGCAGCGCGATCCGCTGCAATTCGCGCCGTCCGCGCGAATCGAAGAGGCAGAGCTCGATCCGTTCCGCGTGATCGGAGAAGATCGCGAAATTGACGCCCGTGCCGTCCCACGTCGCGCCGAGCGGGAACGGCGCGCCGCTCTCCATCACGGGGCCGCGAACGCCGATCATTTGGTCTCCAAGCGGTCGTCTCCGATGCGATCGTCCTCTGCGGGGAAGCGTGACGGGCGGTCCGAGCCCGGCCGCGCGCCGGGTTCGGAATATTCGCCGATTTGCTGGATCAATTTGGCGACGAGCGCCGTCCAGCCGGTTTGATGCGACGCACCGAGCCCGGCTCCATCGTCGCCGTCGAAATATTCATGGAAAAGATACCGGTCGCGGAAATGCGGATCGGTCTGCAGCCGGCGGTCGCCGCCGTTGAACGGACGGTTCCCCGCCCCGTCGCGTTCGAAGAGTTTGACGAGGCGCTCCGAGATATCGGTCGAGACGTCCCATAGGGTCCGGAGGTTCCCCGAGCCCGAAGGATATTCGACGCGATACGAATCGCCGTAGAAGAAGTGGAAGTTCTGGAGCGCTTCGACGATGAGGAAGTTGATCGGCATCCAGACGGGGCCGCGCCAATTCGAATTCCCGCCGAACTGATCGCTGCGCGATTCCGCGGGATCGTAATCGATGCGGAACTCTCGGCCCGCGACGTCGATGACGAGCGGATGGTCGCGGTGCCGGCGAGAGAGCGAACGCACGCCGTGCGGGCTGAGAAATTCGGCTTCGTCGAGCATCGTGCGCAGGACGCGATGCAAGCGTTCGCCGTCCATAACCGCGAGCAGCCGCCGCTCGTCCGTGCCGCCCGCATCCATGCTCGCGATGTGGCGACAGAGCTCCGGACGATGCGCGACGAACCATTCGATTCGGCGCTTGAAATTCGGTAACCGTTCGAGGACGTCGCGCCGCAGCGGCTGCACCGCGAAGAGCGGGGTCAGGCCGACGAGTGAACGCACGCGCAGCGGGCTGCGCGTCCCGTTCTCGGCGACGAGTTGATCGTAGTAGAACCCGTCGGCGTCGTCCCACAGACCCTTGCCGTCGTCGCCGAGATCGTTCATCGCATTGGCGATGTAGATGAAGTGCTCGAAGAACTTCGTCGCCATATCTTCGTAGGCCGAATCGTGCAGCGCGAGTTCGACCGCGATCGCCATCATGTCGAGCGCGTAGACGGCCATCCAACTCGTCGAATCGGATTGAATGAGCCGCCCGCCCATCGGCAGCGGCCGGCTGCGATCGAAGATCCCGATATTGTCGAGACCCATGAAGCCGCCTTCGAAGACGTTCTCGCCGCTCGGATCTTCGCGATTGACCCACCACGTGAAGTTCAGCAGCAATTTTTGAAAGACGCGCTCGAGGAAGGTGCGATCGCCGACGCCGTTCATCTTGCGATCGATCTGGTAGATGCGATACGCGGCCCACGCCTGGACGGGCGGATTCACGTCGCCGAACGCCCACTCGTAGGCCGGAATGTCGCCGTTGGGATGCATGTACCGCTCGCGCGTGAGTGCGATCAATTGCTCTTTCGCGAACTCGGGATCGACGAGCGCGAGTGCGATCGTATGGAACGCCAGATCCCACGACGCGTACCACGGGTACTCCCACGTGTCGGGCATCGAGAGCACGCGGTCGTTGTAGAGGTGCTGCCAGTTGTGATTGCGCCCCGTGCGACGCTCGGGCGGCGGCGGCGGCTGCAGCGGATCGCCCGCGAGCCAATCGCGGATGACGTAGAAGTAAAATTGCTTCGACCACAGCAAGCCCGCGAAGGCGGCACGCTGGATGTCGCGTCGTTCCCCGCTCACGCGATGCGGATTGAGCAACGCGTAGAATCGGTCGGCTTCCCACGCGCGCTCCGCGAACGTCTCGTCGAAACCGACGTCGATCCCTTCGGCCATCGGTTCGTCGGTCGCATCGCGTTCGACGAGCCGGATCCGCACGACGGCGTCCGCTCCCGGCGCGATGTCGAATGCATGGTCGAGGCCGAGCTTGGACCCGCCGCGCGAATTCGTCGCGCCCGTCTCGCCGCGCACGATCGCACGATCGATCCCGTCTTTGACGAACGGCTGTGGATTCGGCGCGCCGTACATCGCTTCGAGGTTCGTCTCGTTCTCCGTGAAGTGCGCGACGGGCGATCCTTCGGTGTATATCCGATACGTCCCGAGATCGATCTGCGTCGCATCGAACGCGCCCGCGTGGCCCGGGACGGCGGCGATCGTACCGTGCGGCTGATGTTCGCTCCACGACCACATGTTACGAAACCAAAATTGCGGCACGACGTGCAGCGGAGCCGTCTGCGATCCGCGATTCGTCGCGGTGACGCGCATGAGCAGATCGGTCGGCGAACGCTTCGCGTATTCGACGACGATGTCGAAGTACGCATCGCCGTCGAAGATGCCCGTATCGAGGAGTTCGAATTCGGGATCCGCGCGCGTACGCCGCGCGTTCTCCGCAACGAGCCGATCGTAGGGATAGGCGGCCTGCGGATATTTGTACAGGGCCTTCATATACGCGTGCGACGGGACGTTGTCGAGATAGTAGTAGTGCTCTTTGACGTCTTCGCCGTGGTTGCCCTGATGGCCGGAGAGCCCGAAGAAGCGTTCTTTGAGGATCGCATCGTTGCCGTTCCAAAACGCCGGTGCGACGCAGAGCCGCTGCTGCATGTCGCAGATGCCGAAGATGCCGTCCTCGCCCCAGCGATACGCACGCGTCCGTGCGTGGTCGAACGGAAACGCGTTCCACGCGTCGCCGTCCGCACTGTAATCCTCGCGAACCGTGCCCCATTGCCGATCGCTCAGATAGGGCCCCCAGCGCGACCAGCGAGCGGTCTTGTTCTTCTCTTCTTCGATGCGGGCGCGCTCGGGGTTCCACTCCATGCGGGCGCCGTTCTGCGTCGTCAGCGGCGGTCTTTGCTCGCGGCGTCGAACGCGTCGAGCAGCGTCGCGAGTGCCGCCGGGCCCGAGATCGCGGGCAGCGTATCGTCGAGCGTCGGAAGATACGGCGCGTCATCGTGGAGGCCGTAGAGCAGCGACCGCTGCCAACGCTTTTCGTTCGCGGCGGGCGGCGCGTAAAAGGCGCCGAGCGCCGAGCGAATCGCGGCGTAGGCCGCGGCTTCTCGCGCGGTATCGCCGCTCGTCGCGGCATCCGTTGCGGCGGCGTCGAGGGCGGCCGCCCGCCGCGCGAACGTATCGAGTGCGGGCGAGAGCGCGCGCACGACGGCGCCGCGACGCGGACTGCGATCGACGGCCGCGAATGCGGTGAGGCGAGCCCGCAGCGCGTTCGCGAGTGGCACGACCTCGACGTCGGGGACCCCTGCGTCTGCGAGACGCATCGTCACGAGCGACGTGTAGCGCGCGATCGCCGCGGCCCGGTGCATCTCGGGATCGAGCAGCCGCAGGCTCGCGAGATCGTCGTACGCGGAATGGTAGGTGCCGAACGGACCGCCGAACGCCGCCCCCATCGCCGGCAGATTCTCGTGATAGACGAACGGTTCGTGATCGCTCCCGGCGCCGATCGCCCCGACGGCTTCTTTGGGGTCTTGCGCGAGCCAGTAACTCGCGATCGTGGCGCCGCCGGGAGCGAGCACGTCGCTCGCCGCGGCGCGCGCGAGCGGGGCGAGTTCGGGCGTCGCATCGACGTGGAACGTCGGGCCGTAGGCGACCTCGTCCGTGTTGACGTAGGCGATCGCGCCCGAGCGAAGCGCGGCTTCGTTCTGCTCGACCCATATCTCCGAGCCGAAAAGGTTCAGTTCTTCACCATCCCACGAGCCGATGACGATCGTGCGCTTCGGTTTCCAGCCCGCGCGGACCGCGCGGCCGTAGGCTTCGCCGAGCTGCACGAGATCGACCGTGCCGCTGATCGGATCGACGGCGCCGTACGTCCACGCGTCGCGATGGCCGCCGACGACGACCATCTGCGAGGGATCGGTGCCGCGTAGCGTCGCGATCACGTCCCACATCGATCCGAAGCTCCGTTTCGATTCGAGCGTCACGTGCGCGCGCGTCGTCCCGCCGAGATGCAGCGGGAGCGGGAATCCGCCGTGCCACGCGATGGGCGCGATCGGGCCGCCGAGCGCGCCCATCAATTGCTGCGCGACGATCCCCGTGACCGGCATCTCGGGTATCGGCGGCACGACGAGCGCGGAATACGGTTTGTGCGGCGCGCCCGGGACCGGGATCCCGATCGCCGTCGGATCGCCCGGATCGTTCGTGAACGTCATCGTGTTGCGAATCGACGAGCCGAGCGGCCGCCACGGCCCCGCGGGATACGTATCGCCCTTGAAGTAGCCGCCGTCCATCGGATCGGCGAAGATCAGCGTGGCGAGCGCGCCGTGTTTGGCGCTCTCGAACGCTTTCGCCGTCAGCGCTCCGCCACCGATGCGTGCGATGACGATCGCGCCGCGCACGTCGATGCCGTCGCGCGCGAGCTCGGCGAAATCTTCCGGGGTCGCGTGATTCGCATAGACGAGCGGTCCCGTGACGTCGCCGTCGGCGCTGTAGCCGGAGTACGGGATCCCGATCGCGGCGTGCGCTCGCGATTGCGGATCGCCCGGGATCGCGGGCTCGTAGAGATCGAGCGCGCGCGGTGCGGGATCCAGGAGCGTGATCTGCTGCGCCGTCGGATAGTCGAGCGGGACGGTGTAGGTCGCGAGCTTCGCGTCCCAACCGGCCGCGGCGAGTGCGTCGCGCACGTAGACGGCCGTCTCGTAATCGCCCGTGGTCCCCATGCGATGGACTTCGCTCGCGAGCGCCGTCTCGTGCCGGAGCGCCGCGCTCTCGGAGGGCGAGGCGAGGACGATCCGTTCCGCCGCGCGCTCCGCGTCGAGCGTCGCGGGTGCGAAGCCGCGGAGCGCGGGGGCATCGGCGGCGCGCGCGTGCGGCGCGTACCCGGAAGCGGAGGCGAGCCCGCAAGCGAGTGCGGTGAACGCGACGACGCGCATCCGTTGCGTAGGGCGATTCGGCATCGCGCGCTCTTGCAGGCGCGCGAACGCTACTCATGCCGAGCGGTGCGCCCGCTCATGCCGAAGCGAGGATCGCGTAGATCTCCTTGCGTGCGCGGTCGAGGATCGCACCGATCTCTGCGAGCGTCGCCGCGTCGCCATCGCGCGCGCTCATGACGGCCGCCCCGAGCTTCATCGCGGCCGACTTTACGGCGTGCCGCGGATCGTCTTCGAGATGCTCGTCATCCGGGGTCTCGCCGCGCTCGGCGAGCATGGCGCGGCCGCTCTCCGTGATCGTGTAGACGCGCTTGCCTTCGGTATCGCGACCCTCGATGAAGCCGCCGTCTTCGAGCATCTGCAGCGTCGGGTAGATCGAACCGGGGCTCGGCCGGAAGCCGCGTTTCTCTTCGATGATTCCGATAATCTCGTAGCCGTGGCGCGGCCCGCTCGCGAGCGTTTCGAGGACGAGATACTTGCTATCGCCGCGTCGGCCACGGCCACCCCAGCGGCCGCCGCCGCCGAATCCGCCTCGCCCGAACGCCGCGCCGAACGCGCGATCGGCGAAGCCGCGCGCCCCGTACGGCATCTCGCCGCGATCGTCGTGTTGGTCGTGCGACCCGCACCGGCCGCGCCCGCCTGGGTGGCGGACCTCTGAAAGGAGTGCATGTTTAATATCCATATCGAAAGTATTACGCGATATATCTTTATATGTCAATACCGGTCTCGATCGACTGCGAATATCTTCATGAACGGCGCCTCTCGCACCGTGCTCGTTCGGCGAGCGAATCGGCGCCGACGCCCTCGTCATCGAATCCCAAGACGTCGTTTCGAATCGTCGCAAACGCCCTACGGACGGGGATCGACTCGTTTTCGGATGCCGTGATCGCCGCACTCGGCGCTCGCGCCGGATCGACCGCGGTAATCGCCGTCGGTATTCGGCGTCGATGACGATCGGAAATCGGCGTATGCGTTAACGGGCGAACCAGCGCGCCGCCGCGGCTTCGGCGTCTCGTTCGTTCGGCTCGACGTCGGTCGCCCACGCGACGAATCCATCGGGACGTATCAATGCGGCGCGCAAGCCGAACCGCTTTTTCGCATCGCGTGAGACGTATTTCACTCGGCCGCCGAGTGTGCTCGCCGACGCTTCGAGTGAAGGCGTCGCTTCGAAGTCGAGCAGGATCCCTCGGCCGTCGTACATCAGCTCGTCGAGCGTCGTGCCGTCTTCGAACGCGAAGTTCGGAACGCTCCGACCGATCAGCGGATGGTCGCCGCCGAAATCGTACTGCGTCGAGACGCCCCAGACGCGTCCCGCGACGTACGTGGCGCCGTCGCGCGTCAGCATGAGGTCGCGCACGATCGCCGCGAGCGCCCGGGCATGCGGATCCGAGCTCATGATCCCGACTTGCGCGCGCGACCAATCTAAGACCCTCACGCCGATCGGATGCCGTTCCACGGTGTAGCTCTCCAACAACTCGTCGGGCGCGTGGTCGCGGATCGTCGCGGCAAGCTTCCAGCCGAGATTCATCGCGTCGCCGATCCCGAGATTGAGCCCTTGGCCTCCGAGCGGCGCGTGGATGTGGGCGGCATCGCCCGCTAAGAGAACGCGCCCGTCGCGATAGGTCCCGGCCTGTCGTGCGCGATCGGTCCACGTCGTCACGGTGTGGACGGCGCTCACGGTGACGTCGGTGTTCGAAACGCGACGCAACACGCGCTCGAGATCGTCGAGCGAGACCGATCGCGCCGCATGGGCCGCGCCGCCGTCGAAGTCGATCATCACGAGATAGCCGGGCTGCGATTGAAAATACATCCCCGCGGGCGTAAAGTTACGGCCCGGGCCGAGCTTCTCCGGATTCGCGATGTCGATTTTCGCGGAGTAACCGGTAAACTTCGGTTCCGTGCCATCGAACGTAAAGCCGGCCGCCTTCCGAACGACGCTTCGGCTGCCGTCGCAACCGACGAGCCATCGACCGTGGAACGATCGGTCCTCGGACCGAACGATCACGCCGTTTTCGATCCGATCGACGTCCGTCGTGGGACGTCCGCGCTCGATCCGTACGCCGAGGCGTTCCGCGCGCCGGGCCAACACCGTCTCGAGTTCCTCGAGCTCGGAGAGCAAGCTCGCGGCGGTCGAGCTCGGGAGCCGATACGGCCACTGCGAGGCGTCGATATCGCTCTGGAAAAACGGGATGCCCGCGAAGTGCCCGACTTGCCGGCGCGCTTGCGGCGCTTGCGGTTTCGTCGAATCGTCGAACGGGTTTTTCAGACGTTGCGGCACCGCGAGTTCGTTCAGCAAATTACGCCGGGAAAGCGTCTCGATCGTCGGCGCCGAGAGCCCCCGAATTCCGAACGGAAGCTGCTTTAACGGCGAGTGCGGGTGCTCCGCGCGTTCCAGCACCAGCACCGAACACTTCGCGAGCGCTAATTCGCACGCGAGAAAAAGCCCGACGGGGCCGGCTCCCGATAGTATGACGTCGTACACCGTATGGTCACGGTCGTTCGTCGTCGGCTCAACGCTCGTCACGCGCGTTTGCATACGGCAATCGTCACCGAGCACATTCGAGGACTCACGAAAATTTAATCGACATTCGGCGGCTCACGCGTTCGGCGAAGCGTTAAGGAATGCGAGGCTGCGGGACGTGGACCGGCCGCAGCGCGAGCGCGACGGCGACGAGGACGAGCGCGCCGCCG
>CAZZYZ010000012.1:0-25001 GCA_964658425.1 Vulcanimicrobiota bacterium
AACCGCCGCCGCGCGCGTTGCCGCCGGAGGCTCCGCCGTCGCCGCCGCGGCGCAGACCGCCCGGACCGAACGCGGGGCGCAACTCGAGATAGTACGGTACCGAAGCATCGACGTGCGCGAGGTGCGGCACGATCGTGAAGTTCGCGACGGTCGGCAGCACCGTCTTCGCCTCGTACGCGGTCACGTAGGCGTGCAGCGCGTCGAACACGGGCTTCGCGGCCGTCTGTTCGTCCGCCGTGCAACTCGCCCGCGTCGTCGCGAGCGAGAGCGGATCGGTGCCGGGCGGCGGCGGAACGGGCACGAAGCGCTGCCCGGGCGGGGGCGAGGCCGACGACGTCGCACCGGCCGCAGCGGCCGCGACGTCGCGTCCGCCGTTCGAGAGTTTCGCGAACGCGGGACCGGGGCGCGGACCGCCGACCGTCGCCGAATACGAGAGGTTGATCGTGCGCGGCGTGAGCGGCCGTGCCGCGCTCAAAAACGACCCGCCGCCCGATAGCGGCTGCGGTAGCGCTCCCGCGTCCGTCGCGAAGACGCCGCCGTACGTATCGAAGACGTTGTTTTCGAAGAGCGTCACCTCGCCCGGCCCGAAGCCGTGCGCGATCCCCGCCGAAAAGACGACGTACGGGCCGATGTCCTGTTGGTTGTTGACGCCCGTATATTGCGCATTGGCGAGCAGCTCCGTTCCGGAGCGCGGCAAGAAGCCGTCGAGCGTGATACCCGCGCGATGCAACGGCCGGTTCGGCAATTGCGAACCGACGAGCGTCGTCGAGGGACCGTCGAGCAGCCGCGGGCCCGCCGCCGTGAGCTCGGCCTTATTGAGCGAATACGTCGGGATCGCGACGATGTAGCGCGAGAGCGAGAACCGGCCGCTGAGATCGATACTCTGATAGAGCCGACGCGTTCCGCCGACGGGCTCCGTCACGTAGACGGTCGGCGTGCCGCCGCCGCAGACCGACGGAGAATCGTACGCGGCCGCGACCGCCTGCAGATAGCCGGGCACGCTCGCGAAATACGCCGCGGGCTCGGCAATCTGCGCGTTGATGAGCTGCCCCGATTGCACCTGCGATTGGAGCGACGCGGTCAGCGAGCCGAAGCGGAAATTGTGCGTGTACCCGGCACTCGCACTGAACGCCGACTGACTGCCGCCGTTCGTATCGCCCGGACCGCTCACGACGGCGCTGTTGCCGCCACAATTGAAACGCGCGCTGACGGGATCGCCGAACGAGCGATTGATGCTGACGTTGGGCTGCGAGCTTCCGACGTTGATCGACGCGGTGAACGCATTGGCCGGCCGCGGTTGCCATGCGGCGCTCAAGCCCGCGAGCGCACTCGTGCCGAGCGTCGTCGTATTGACGATCGAGAGATGCGGCGCGAGCGAGAGCGCATTGCTCGATTTGATCGTATCGGAGAACGTGTAACTCGAGGACGAGATCGCGTTGACGAAGGCCGTCTCGAAAGCCGAGCCCGCGATCGGCTGCGACGAATTGAGCGACGCGTAGGTGTTCCCGGAGAGCGCGAGCGTGTGCCGGCCCTGAACGATCGACGCGCTGTAGGCGACCCCGCGCGTGAGCGTGTCGTTCGTCGCGAGCGAGGGATCGAGGCATTCGGCGTAGCCGGTGAGATCCTGACACCCCGCGGGTGCGAGCTGGTTCGCGATCGGGTCGAGCGTTTGCGGCGCATCGAGCACGTAGCGATTCGCGTTGTTCGTCGTTTGCCGGCTCGAGCTCGTGTAGCCGGTGAACGTCGTCGAGACTTCGCCGACGAGCGACTGCACGCTCGCATACGCGAATCCGAAACGTCCGAAGTTTCCGTTGCCGGGCCCGATCCCGCACGGCAGCAGCGTCACGTCCTGCGCGCAGACCGACGTCGATGCGATATTGTTCGTCAGCGCCGTGCCGCTGATCGACGTGCGATCGTCGCCGAGGCGATACCGAAATTTTGCGAAGTCGCCGAGGCTCGTCGATTCGCCCTCGTGCGCGTAGGTCAGGCCGCTCTGATCCTGATAGTCGCGAAACGTCAACGGACTGTTGCTGCCGCGCCACGTGTGCTGCAGCGCGATGCCGAGGCTTCCGATGCTCCCCGTCCCGGCGAGCGAGTAATTCGAGCGGTCGTAGGTACCGGTCGTCCCGGAACTTTGGAATTGCAGCGACTGCGTCGGTTGCAGCGTACGAAAGCCGACCCCGCCGCCGAGCGCCCCGGCGCTCGGCGACGAGTTGACGCTCGAGCCCGCGAAGAGATCGGTCCCGATCGCGTGGAGATCGGCCGAGGTGCCGGGTGCGGAGAGCGGGATACCGTCGAGCGTGATCGCCGTCTGCGATTCGTCGTGATTGTTGAGCGAGACCGTGACCGGACTGTTCGGATCCGTCGCGTCCTGCGTGACGCTGACGCCCGCGAGCTTATCGAGCGCGTCCGTGAGCGAAGTCGAGAGCCGGCGCTGCGGGCTGTCGTCCGAGATCTCGCTCGAGCTCACGGCGACACTCGAACGGGCGGTCACGGTCCCGATAATCTTGAGGCCGCCCGTCGCCGCCCCGAGCACGACGTTGACCGTTACCGAGCGGCCGACGAGGACTTCGAATTCCTTGGAGACGCCGCGATCGTACCCCGAGCGCGTGACCCGAACGCGATAGATGCCGGTCGGGACGTCGGTGTAATCGATCGCGCCCGCGGCCGTCGTGAGCGAGGTCGCGGTCTGCGCGCCGAGCAGGAAGACCCGCGCGTTTTCGATCGGCTTCTTCGTCGCCGCATCGGTGACGTCGATGACGATCTGACCCGTATCGCTCTGCGCGCGCACCGGTCCGGCAACGACGAGGAGCACCATAGCGCAAACAGCGGCGAGCGAACGAACGACGCGGATCATCTGCCGCGGATCTTCTCACCCAAAGCTCCCGAGAGCCTGGGAAAACGACCCACCTATTGCGTCGAGAACTCCGCGTAGAGGCGGCGGCCCGGTGCCGGATAGCCGAAGATCGGAACGTCGTGCGAATTGCCGAGATTGAAGCCCCGGATGCTCAGGATCGCGTGATCGGCGAGTTTGTATCGCAGGAACGCGTCGGCCGAATCGAACGCGTCGTACGTTCCCCTCAGCGGCGGTGCGACGACGGCCTTGTCGGCGCCGTCGGAGCCGACGATCGTCCAGCGTACCCCGTAGGCGAGACGATCCGCACCGAACGGTTTCGAGATACCGACCGAAGCCTGACCCGTCGGATCGTTCGGAAGGCGGCCGCCCGTATCCGTATCGAGCGCGCGATAGAGATCCGTGAAGCTCGCGTCGGCGAGGAATCCCGCGATCGGTTTGGATTGCGCGGTCACCGCGATCCCCGCGACCTGCGCGTGCTCGGCATTGGACGGAACGTACAACGGCGGCGCCGAGATGATGAAGTTCGACCCGCTCCGCCCGAACCAGCCGATCGAGAGCGACCCGCGCTTCGATTCGTAGGCGACCGTCGCGTCGGCCGTCGCGGCTTTCTCCGGCAGCAGATTCGGATTGGAGGCGCCGGGATAGTAGAGATCCTGCAGCGTCGGTACCCGGAACGATTCGCCGAGATTGCCGGAAATGCGCAAGGCGCCCGCGTTGATCACACCGCCGAACGCGGGCGCGAGCACGCTCCCCGCGGGCGAATCGTGTTCCGCGCGCAGGCCCGCGGTAAAGCGCGAACCGGCGAACGGCGACGCGCCGAGCTGCAGATACGCGGCTGCCTGCGATTGCGTTCGCCCGAGCGCGGAAGGCGGAGCGGTGCCGACGATCTGCGTGAAGTCGGCGTTGTAGATCGGACTCGACGGAAACGAGAAATTCCCGCTCTCGCGATCGAGATCGATCCCGGCGACGAGATCTTCCGCGCCGATCGTCGTCACGTCTTTGAGCGAGACGCGAACGCGCCCCGAATACGTATCGTCTTCGCCGTTGAACGTATCGTCATACGCGAGCCGCTGATCCGCGCCCGAGACCGTGAGCGATTGCGTCGAGCGGCGCGCTGCGTGCTCGAGCTCGACGAGCCCGGTCGCATTCGCGAGACCCTGCGTGTCGTTCGGCGTCGCCCCGAATTGCAGATCGCCCGGGATACCCGTGTCGAGGTTCGTATCGTCGGCGCGCGCGCGAATGCGGAATCCGCCGCCGAGCGGGAGATCGAGTTGCGCGCGGTAGACGCTTTGATCCGCGTACGCGCCCTCGCGAACGCCGGCCGCAAACGAACACGGTCCGGGTGCGCCGAACGTGCACGATTTCGGGCCGTACGCGAGCGCCGGATAATCGTAATCGTTCGTCGAGACGTGCCGCTCGTAGGAAAATCCGAGCGTACCGTTGCCGATCGAACCGCGCACGTCGCGATCGGAGAACGAGCCGCCGGAGATCGTGAAATATTCGCCGCGCGGGACGCTCGTGATGACGTTGATCACACCGCCCGACGCACTCGTGCCGTACAGCGTCGAGGAGCCCGATTCGACGATCTCGATACGCTGCACGCCGATGGTCGAAAGCTGCGCGAGATATGCGGCGCCCGTCGTCGGATCGGCGACGGGCTGGCCGTCGACGAGCACGAGCGTCTGTGCCGTACTCGAGCCGCGAACGCCGTAACTGACGAGCGATCCGAACGCGCCGTACGAATAGAGCTCGACGCCGGGGACGCCTTGCAGCGCATCCTGCACGGTACGCGCGCCGAACGCGTCGATGCGCGCGCGATCGACGACGAACGTCGGCTTCGAGCTCTGCGAGATCGGCTCGCTACGACGATCCGACGTCACCACGTTTCCGATGTACCGCAGCGCTGCGGATGGCGACGAGGAGGGTGACGGCGCGGGGCTCGCGGCGAGCGCGGGCGACGCATCGGCGCGAACGCTCGCTGCGAACGCGACGGTAAAGCCGAGCGTCGCGAAAGCGACGCTCGAAGAGAGAGCACGATACATTGTCAGGACCGACCTTTACGCGAGGCGGATGTGCGAAAAAGCGCTCGCTCAGTATCCTGACTCGCGGATCGATGCCGTCGTGCTCGCGGGCTTCCCACCGTATGACCGGCAGTGACCGAGAGCGGCTCCCCGCTTACAGTGGCGCGACCGTCCCGGATTTCCACCGGGTTCCAGACGCGAGCGCTCGTTCCATGATCTACGCGAATCGCGCCGTTCCCTTCAACGCGCGCGCGGCCGGCGACGCCGAGTCGTCGTTCGCATAAGCGATCGTTCGGTCGTCTAGATTAGCGCACGTTCGCCTTTTCGATGTCGGCGAGCGGCAACGCGAAAACGAAACCGTGCGTACTACCGATTATCAAGGTCCGGCCGACCACGATCGGAGAACCGACGTTGAACGTATCGCGCATTTTTTTCTTACCGACAACGGCCCCGGTAGCGGCGTCTACGGCCCAAAGGTAGCCGCCGAGATCGCCGAAGTACAGTCTCCCGTTCGTTGCGACCATCCCACCCTTGACCGCACCGCGAACGTTCAAGCTCCATCTCAGCCGTCCGTTATCTTTATCGATTGCGAATATCTTCGGAGCGATTGCACTCCCGAGATACATCGAGCTTCCGTTGATGACGGGGATGGCCGCGTGATTATTGATGGGGAGAATGCCGCGTACGAGCGGCACGTCCCATACCACTTTTCCACTTTGGCCGTCGAGCTCATACGCGTGCTCGATGCCGGGTGTCGTGAAGCCGGTGAATGGGAATGGGCTGTCGTCCGGACGCGCGAGATACATGCCGTAGATCGAATGTCCGTCACTCGCTTGCGGGCAGTCTGCGAATGCCGCCGCTTGATCGGAGAATCGCGTTCGCCAAAGAACACGACCGTTCGTTCCGTCGAAGGCGAGAACGGAATTCGGATAATCGCCGGACGTGACCACGGTCGACCCTCGAAAATTATTTGCGGCCGCCATAGCGGCCGTCGAACGAAGATACGTGCGCCACCTGAATCGCCCGTCACGTACGCGAAATGCAAAGAGCATGCCGGCTGCGTCGTGTTCGAGATAAACGCCGTCGACGATTGCGCCGGTCGGCATCGCGCTGCCGGGCACCGTCCAGCGCCACAACGCTCGTCCCGTCGAAGAGTTGATCCCTACGATCCCGCTCGGCCCTTTACCGAGAAGCGCGTAATGCGGAGGATCGTATTCGAGTGCGGTTCCATCGCCTTCACCGACGACGACGACGCCATTTTTGACGAGCGGAGCCGTCATGAGCTGATTGCGAGCAACGAACGTCCATATCTGACGGCCGCTCCGCAGGTTGAAGGCATAGAGTCGGCGATCGTTTCCGGCCACGAAGAGCGTCTGACCCGAGATCGTCGGACTCGACGAAATGCCGTCCTTCGTCTTGAACGTCCATCTGAACAATTCGCCGGATTTGCTCGCGACGACCGGATTTAGTTCGGCGTTCAATCGAAACGCCGACCAATCGGTCGGAAGGGCGTTGGCCGCGAAACCAGGCGGACAGGCACTCGCGATATTGAGAAAGATCGCCATAACGAGAAACCTACTGACGTTGCCGGTCGAACGATATGCTCTACGCAAAAGGTCTCGCTTCCAAGGACATCCCATCAGATCTCGCGTTAGTTCTCGGCGACTCGATTCCGGGCAATCCCGCGGCACCCTTGTACGGTTCGGGTGCACTCCACGCTGAAGCGTAACGGAGAGCGTGCGTCCAGAACTTTGGAGGCCGAGATGAGAAACGTCGAGCGCCTCTACGTTGCACGGAAGAACGCTCGAAAGATTAGGTCGTACGCTAGGTCGGCCTCATTCGCTGTACGACAGTGTCGTCGATGAACACCCCGAACACGGCACGACTTGCGTCGACGTTCCGGCAGGCAGATCGAATGTGATTACGACGCCCGCTCTACCGGCCGGCGTCACGTTCGGGCCGACGAAACCGAGTGATGCGGGATCCGTCCAAAGGGCGACGCCGAAGTGGATCGGCTCGGGTGAACGGAACGCGAAGCGCATGGTTCCGTTTGCGGCCGTAACGCTCGTGAGCGTCGGAAACGACGGATCGGACGGTATCGTCATGGCGAGCGTCTTGTTGAAGACCGATACCGGATCGCGGGTGTAATCGAACAGGCGCACCGGAAGCGTGCGACCGGAAACGAACGTCATGCCGGCGGCATCGTCATGAAAATCGATCGTTGCCGGAGCGAACGGCAGCCCGTCGTACTGCGTCGTGATCCCACCCGCCAGAAACGGAAACGCGATCGCACGCGGCGCGGCGGAGAACGTTGCGGCAAGCGTCGCCGCCCGGCGCATCGTCACGGTTCGCATGCCGTCGCGGACGGCCTCCCGATACAACGCTTCGAGGACGATGTCGTTGCCCGATGCAGCGTCGGCTTCGTCGCCCGATTCCTGTTGGCTCATCATCACGAGCGGCTGCGTTTGTCCCGCGGCCGCGTAGGCATCGACGAGCTCGCGAGCGTATGCGGCGCCGCCACGTGCGTCGAAACCCGCTCTGCGAAGCACGTCGTCCGGATCGCTCGAGAACGCCGCTTCGGCCGAGTACCCGTTCGAATTCGTATCGGTCAAGAACGACCGCGTCAAATCACGCGCCGTCCATTCGAGTGAAACGAGCGAGCAATCGCCGCTCGGGGAGGGCCGTTTATACGATGCCCGGTCCGCGCAATACGACCCCCACGGAGCACCTTCGTCCGACGTGTTGTCCGTGCCGTGCGAGTTCCACGTGATGCCCCAAAACGAGCTATCACCGAGACCCGATAGCTCGGCGATCTTGCGTTCGTGCCCCGCACCCTGTACCGAGACCATCGGCGCGTACCAAGGCAGCGCGGCTTGCGTCGCTTGCACGCCGATGCCGTCTTCGATCTCGACGTCATCGCCATACGCCGCGTGCAGCCGATTGTAGTAATCCGCATTCGCGCTCACGTACTCCGGGTTGCCGATCATCCACGTAACGGGGACGCCGGCCGACTCCGCGAGTCGATCGATCGCTTGCATTCCCTGAAGTGAATACGCCTCTTGAAGCGAGCTTGCCACGAAAAGCGCGCTCGTCGCTCCCGTCGGCCTTGCCCACGCGGGTATCGGTGGGACGATATCGCTCGAGATCGTCGCCGCCGAGATACACTGCGTATGCGAGTACTCGATCGGCGGAAACGGTCCACTCGGAAGCCGGTACCAAACGAGTCCGTCGAACGATACGGAACATGTGTTTTCCGAGAGACGATCCGCGAGCGTTGTCGGAACGGTCGACGCACCCGGCTGCAATCGATGCACGTTCGGCGCATCCGGCGGCGTGACGCTTCCGCCGCATGCCGTGAGTCCGATCCCGATCGATGCCGATGCTGCTCCGAGCACCACATGCGAGCGAATACGAGCTGTGAAACGCGCGATCGACAAGCCGAACCTCCGCGTGCCGATTGCGTTCGGCCGGTAGGGATCACACCGGTCGTGACGAGTCGAGGACAGATGGAAACAGAACCGCGGCAAGCGGTCTGATCTCGTCCGTCGTCGCACGTTCAAAAAAGGCGTGTTAGCCCATATTAGCCATGCTATAGCCATTCACCTAGCCCCCGGCCCGGCATCTTCGACGGTAGCGAGGTCGCAGCGAATCGTAACGATTACGCTCTCCTCGAGGCTCCTACGTTTCGGCGGAGTTTCCGATCCTCGAGGACGACGTCAGGATGGCGATCGACCCCCTCGTCACGCGCCCGGTCATGAAAAATGGCGCCGACCCCTGCACGAGGTCGGCGCCATTTCGATCGAGCTCTCGCCGCTGCGGCCGAGAGCGCACGCTTACAGGCGGTAGCGGAGTCGGACTTGGATCGAGCGGCCCGCGGCCCAGCTCTCGCCGACGTACCCTGCGGTACCGTACCGCCACGGCAGGATCTGATTGACACCATCGTTCGTCGGTATGCCGTTGCCGAGCGTATACGGTGCGGCGTACCCGGCCGCGGCGCCGTAATACGCGGCATACGTCGCGTTCCCGCCCTTGTATCCCGGCGGTCCGACGAGATAGGGATTGGAGACGAGCTGCGACGGCGAGAAGTTGCCGAACAGATTCACGACGTCGACGACCGCGGTGAGCCGCGGCGCGAGATCGCCCTCGACGTGCAGATTCATGAGGATCTGCGCCGGGGTGCGAATCGAATTCGGATCGTCTCCCTCGGGCGTTCCGAGGTTCGCGATGTAGGGATTGCTCGCCGCATCGAACGGCATCGACGGATCGCGCAAAAAGTAATAGTTCGTGCCGGGGTTGACGTTGTTGTCGTTGTTGACGAGGATCGGCGTTTTGTTGTCGGCCGGATTGATGATCCAGATTTTCTTTCCGACGCCGTATGGATACCCGGATTCGTACGTCATTTCCGGCGTGATACGCAGATGCGAGCCCGCGTGGAATTCGTACGAGAGCGTCGTCGAGAGATTCGGAAGGTACGAAACCGGAAACAGGTGCCCCGCGAGTAGCGCGGCCGTATTGAGGCCGTTGAACGAGAACTCCGAGCTACTCGAAGAATAGGCACGAACGAGGTTGCCGTTGAGCGTGAGCGGACCGTTTTTCGCGTAGAACTCGAAGCCGTTTGCGCGCAGGTTGCCGACGTTGCCCGGAATACCGGCGCTACTCGGGGTCAGACCGTTCTGAACCGCCGTACGCAGATCCGGCGGGATCGCGTCGATCCGATCTTTCTCGAACTTCTGATAGTACGTCAGCCGGAATTGCGTCCGGCCGCCGCCCTCGAACGAGTACGTGAAATCGTTGCTGCGCTCCGGGGTCAGCGGTGTGAACGGCGCGAGCGTGCCGTCGGCCAGCACGTTCGTGGAATCGGTGAGATCGGTTTCCAGGGGCTTCGGCGCGACCGTGTTGTGATCGAACGTCCCGCGTAACGCGTAGACCGAGCCGAGCCGGTACGAGAGGCCGAAGTGCGGATCGAGCGCGCCGACGTCGTAGGCGAATCCGCGGCTCGGCTTGACGTGCGTCGTGAAGACGCGGCCGTTGCCGGTGAGCGCGAGCCGATCCGTCGCCTGCCACGTGTCGCCGAAATAGCCGAGCGTCGTCTGCAGCGTCGGGTTCGAATGCACCGCCTCGTCGCCCGTCGGCACGAACTCGTCGAGGATGCTCGTATCGACGCGATGCTCGACACCGTACTGCACGTTATTGCGATCGTTCGTGAGCGTGCCGTCGAATTGCACCCCCGTGAGGTGGCCGCTGTTGTGCGAAACGAGCGAGACCGCCCCTTGGCCGAACGCATTGTCGTCCCAGAACGGGCCGTTCGCGGCCGCGCCGAAGAACGATTGATACACGCGCAGCCGCTCGAGCGAATGATCGCTCGTATGCGCGTATTCGGCCTTGAGCACGTTGAAGAATCCGCGGGTGCGTGAGGGCGACGTCACGGGCGCATTCTGATTGGTCGACCCGGGGAACGGGATCGTCGTGCCGTCCGCGTTCGTCCCGTCGAGGAGACCGATCGTCTGCCCGGCGAACGGCGAGCCGTACTGATCGTAGCTCGCGGCGCCGTTGAGCTCGAGGAACGAGAGGTCATCGCGTTTGCCGAGCGCGTAGTGATAGTTCAGGACCGAAGAGTATTGGCCGCGTTGCTGCAAGCCGATCCCAACGACGGATGCCTCGCCCGGATAGAACGACTTGCCATCGCCGAACGAGAAATATTCGTCGTCGAAGCGCGTCGAGATCGCGAGCCGCGAACGCAGATCGGGCGACGCCGTCCGCACTTGCAGCGACGCGAAGTGATAGAGAACGTCGGCGCCGAGCCCGAGTTCCACGTCCGTTTGGGTCGGATAGGTTCCGACGAGCGGGACCTGATTGACGATACCGCCGAGCGCGTTGTCCGATTGATTGCCGTAGCCGGCGAGCGTTACCGACGTCTCGTCGACGCCGGTCGTCGGCGTCTGCGCACCGACGAAATTGCCGCCCGGGTTGACCGTGAGCCCTTGCGGGATCGGCACGGAATCGAAGGTGAAAACCGTATCGTCGACCTTCCCGCCGCGCGTCGAAACGTTCCCGAGCC
This sequence comes from Vulcanimicrobiota bacterium, assembly GCA_964658425.1. Classification (GTDB taxonomy): domain Bacteria; phylum Vulcanimicrobiota; class Vulcanimicrobiia; order Vulcanimicrobiales; family Vulcanimicrobiaceae; genus CAZZYZ01. The sequence goes on from CAZZYZ010000012.1 coordinate 10,937, forward strand.
CGTCGAAGCCGATGCCGGGCGCACTCGCAGCCGAGCCTTGTACGGTCCCGGCCGAGAACGTCGAGAGCCCGGACGAAACGGAGACGGGCGAACGGGCCTGCGCCGCGGCGCCCGTGACGATGAACGCGTCGGCCGTCGAGCCGATGCTGAACGCGCGCGCCTCGGCACGCGTCTTGCCGATCGTTCGCAGGCCGCTGGTAAGCCGGAAGGCGGTGCGCTGCACCTGCCCCGTCAGGACGTTGACGCCGGCGAGCGTTCCGCTCTGATACCCTTGCAGCTCGGCCGAAAGCGTATACGTATCGGGCGTGACGCCGAGCAGCGAAAACTCACCGCGCTCGTTCGTAACGGTCCGGTAGTTCCCCGACGGCGAAGCCGCGGAGACGGTGACCTTTGCGAGCGGCTTGCCCGCCGCATCGAGGACGGTGCCGATGAGCGAGCCGGTCGTAATCTCGGCTGCGGAGGTGGGAGTCGACATAGCGACGATCGCCGCGCTCGTGAAGACGAGCGCGATCGAGCGCGAAGAAAAACGATACAAGACCGAACCTCCGGCGGCAGCGAGATGCGGCCGCGCGACGCGAGTGAGTGCTTAGGCTGTCGCGTGCGAGAAGGGCGGGGCTCGGCCTCGGATGCGCTCGAGTGCGGGCTCGAGCAGGTTTGCGAAGAACGGCGCGTTCGTACGATCGGCGCGCCGCACGGCGTCGAGATCGTCGACGAGCAAGAACCGCAGCGCGGCGTGGAAGAACGAAACGAAGGTCGCGACGAAGGCACGCATCGTGCGCCGCACGGCGACGATCGCGACGACCGCGAGCGCCACGTGCATCGCGAGCGCGAAGGGCGGCGGACCGCCGAGCCACGCAAGGGCCTGCAGCGGCGGCGTGCCGGCCGTGAGGATCCGCTCGGCGCTCTCCATCGCGAAGAGCGTCGCGAACTGCGCGGGGAGGACGATCGCGAGATCGCGCGGGATCGACCTCGTCCCGAACTCGCGCGCGAGATCGACGAGCCCGGAACTCCGAGCGTCGCCGCGCGGCCGACGCCACGCGTCGAGCGCCTGGGAGATACCCGCAACGGCCGCCATCGCGAGCCCGGCGATCAGCATCGGCAGGACGCTGCGCTGATTCGTATCGTGGTATCCGCCGCCGAGGAGGCCCGTCCGAGCGATCGCTTCCACGAGCGGGTCACCGACAGCAGCCGCGAGGATCGCAACGGTCAACAATAGGAAAAGCCCGCGGCCGCTGAAGCGAACGCAACGAGACCCTGGTCGATAGACCGGCCGCATAGCGGTATGCTACGCATTTCCACCCGGCCGGTCAACCGGCGTGCCGGCCGGCGGCTGCCGCCGTTTTCAAGCGCCGGTCCGCCTCACCACTCAAGCGTGAGTTGGGTTTCTTCGCGGTGTTCGGGAGCCGCGAGTTTGCCGCGGAGCGGTGCCGAGACGGCGAGCCCGGGGCGCTCGTCCAGGGCGCGGGCGATCTCTCTCGCGCGCGCGATCACGCCCGCGGGAAGCCCCGCCATCTTCGCGACGTCGATACCGAACGAACGCGACGTACTTCCGGCGAGGACGCGATGCGAGAAGACGGGCGCGCCCGAGCGCGCCGCGTTCTCGACCGCCGTCACGTGAAAGTTCACGACGAGCGGCCAGCGCTCGGCGAGCGCGACGAGTTCGTGGAAGTGCGTCGCGAAGAGCGCCATCGGCATCTGCGCGTCGAGGCCGAGCAGATACTCGCAGATCGCCTGCGCGATCGAGAGTCCGTCGATCGTCCCCGTCCCGCGCCCGACCTCGTCGACGAGCAAGAGGCTGCGCCGCGTGCAGCGCCGGAGGATGTTCGACGCTTCCGCCATCTCGACGTAGAACGTCGACTGCCCCGACGCCAGATCGTCGCCCGCGCCGATTCGCGTGAAGATGCGATCGACGATCCCGAGCGTCATCGCGCGTGCGGGAACGAACGAGCCGATCTGCGCGAGGATCACGAGTAGCGCCGCCTGCCGTAAGAATGTCGATTTGCCGCCCATGTTCGGACCCGTGAGCAACATGAAGCGCGCGTGCGACTCGTCGAGCGCGAGATCGTTCGGGACGAACGCATCGCGCGCGACCGCTTCCATGACCGGATGGCGTCCGTCCGCGATCGAGAGCGACGATCCGTCGACGAAGACCGGACGAACGTAATTCCGATCCGACGCCGTCTGAGCGAGCCCGCATGCGACGTCGAGTTCGGCGATCGCATCGGCCGTCGCGAGCAGCGCGTCGACGTTCGCCGCGACCGTCTCGACGAGCTCGGCGTACAGCGACTCCTCGAGCTTGAACTGCGTCGCCTGCGCCCCCGCGATCGCGGCTTCGAGCGCCTTGAGTTCCGGGATCACGAAGCGCTCGCCGTTCGTCAGCGTCTGCTTGCGAACGTAGTCGGCCGGGACGCTCTTGAGCTGGCCGTTGCTCACCTCGATCGCGTAGCCGAACGCGCTCGCGTACTTTACCTTGAGCGTCTTGATGCCGGTGCGTTCGCGTTCGCGCGCTTCGAGTGCGGAGATCCCGTCGCGTGCGTCGCGACGCGCCGCGAGCGTCTCGTCGAGTGCCGTCGAGGCGTCGGGCCGGATGACGCCGCCGTCCGCGAGCGTCGCGGGCGGATCGTCGCAGAGCGCCCGATCGAGCGCGACGAACAGCGCAGCGTGATCGCCGATCCGCGCGCCGAGCGCCGCGAGTTCGACCGGCAGCGATGCGCGCAACGGTTCGAGCAGCGCGAGGGTCCGGCGCAGCGAGCCGAGATCGCGCGGCAGCGCGCGCCGGAAGCGAACCTTCTGCGCGATCCGTTCGAGATCGTAGGCGCCTCCGAGCAGCTCTTGCAGCGCCGAGCGCGCGAGGAAATCGTTCGCGAGCGCGGCGACGCGATCGGCGCGCCCGCCGATCTCCGCGACGTCGACGAGCGGCGCGAGCAGCCAGCGTCCGAGCAAGCGCGAGCCCATCGCGGTCTTGCAGCGATCGACCGTCGCGAGCAGCGTCGCCTTCGGGTTCTGGCCCGTCGTCTTCGTGAGCTCGAGATGGCGGCGCGTATTCGCGTCGAGCGCGACGAACGTCTTCGCGCGGTAATAGTGCGGCTCGCGCAGCGCCGTCTCGGCACCCGCGAATCCGGCGCGGGCAACGAATCCGGCGAGCGCGGAGAACGCGCGCACCATCGCGGCCGACTCGTCGAGCGAGAAGCCCGCAATCGTGCGAGCGTCGCGCGGCCCGACGGCGGCGAGCGGCGGCGTCGCGATCCGCACGGCCGGGAGCTGGGCCGCGATCGCCGCGCGGATCGCGGGCGGCACATCGGCGACGATCTCCGCGGGCGCGATGCGCCCGAGTTCGGCGAGCGCGTCTTCGAGTGCGGCGTCGCCGTCGTACGCGGTCGCGGCGGCGCGCCCGGTCGAGACGTCCGCGTACCCGATCGCGAGCGCGTCGCCGACCGCGGCGAGCGCGACGAGATTGTTGTCGCTCGTCCGTTCGAGGAGTTCTTCTTCGATCAGCGTCCCCGGCGTCACGACGCGCACGACGTCGCGCCGCACGAGTTTGTTCGGTACCGGAGCTTCGAGTTGTTCTGCGAGCGCGACGATGCGCTGCTGCGCGACGAGCTTCGCGAGATAGCCGTCGAGCGCGTGATGCGGCACGCCCGCCATCGCGATCCGCTGCCCCTCGCCCGCTTCTTTCGAGGTCAGCGCGATCTGCAGCGCCGCGGCGATCGTCTGCGCGTCCTCGCCGTAGGCTTCGTAGAAGTCGCCGACGCGCGCGAGCAAGATCGCCTCAGCGTAGCGCGACTTCATCTCGAAGTACTGCGCGAGCATCGGCGAATAGCGCGGCTCGCTCATCGAACGTTCAGCGGCGTGCTATCGGGTTGCGACGAGATCGATCGTCGCTCGGCGCGCGACGGCGATGCCCGGTGCATCGTAGCGCGCGGCGGTCGCCACGATCTCGCCCGTGCAGCCCCACGTGAACGGCGTCTCGACGAGAACGTCGAGCCACGGCCGCGCGAGCAGCCCCGCGACGTCGAGATCTCCCATCGGTGCGACGATCGTCACGTTGTCGATCGTCTTCGCGGCGAGCTTCGAGCGATCTTTACGCGACGGACCCTGCACGAGCGCGCGCACGACCGTCCCGCGTTTGCGCTCGTGCCACGCGCGAACACCGCGATCGACGGTCTCGGCGAGCCGGCGCAACCGCGCGTTGCCGATCTCCGCGGGGATCTGCTCCCAATGCGCGGCAGGCGTCCCGCGCCGCGGCGAATACACGAACATGAAGGCCTGCGCGAAGCCGAACTCCTCGCACGCCGCGAGGGTCGCTTCGAAATCGTCTTCGCTCTCCCCCGGGAACGCGACGATGAGATCGGTCGTGAGCGCCCAATCCGGGCACGCCTCGCGGAACGTCGCGATCTTCTCGCGATAGTGCGCGAGCGTGTACTTGCGATTCATGCGCCGCAAAATCGGATCGCTGCCGCATTGCAGCGGCAGATGGAAGCGCGCTTCGAGCTGCGGGAGGGAGCCCATCACGCGCGCGAGCTTCGGCGTGTAGTCCTTGGGGTGCGAGGTCAGGAACGTCAGGCGATCGAGGCCGGGGACCGCCGCGACGCGCTCGAGGAGATCGGCGAAATCGAGATTCGTCGCGGGCTCCTTGTACGCGTTGACGGTCTGGCCGACGAGACAGATCTCACGCGCGCCGCGTGCGACGGCGCGCTCGACTTCGCCGAGGATATCCGCGACGGGACGATTGTCGAACCGGCCGCGCACGTACGGCACGATGCAGTACGTGCAGTAATACGAACAGCCTCGCTGGACGTTGACGAACGCGCGCAGATTCGAGAACGCATCGCCGACGCAATCGGCTTCGCCGCCGAGCGGACGCAACAGCAGCCGTTCCTCCGTGAGATCGTCGCCGTCGTCGCCGAACCCGCTGCGCCAATCGGCGAGCGCATCGCCGAGCCGTGCGAGATCGCTCGTGCCGAAGACGCCGTCGAGGTACGGCGCCGTCGTCTGCATCGTCGCGCGATCTTGTTCCGCGAGGCAGCCGCACACGACGAGCTTTATCGCGGGGTCCGCTTTCTTCAGCGAGCGGAAATGCGCCATGCGACCGTACGCGCGGCGCTCGGCGTTGTCGCGCACGGTGCACGTGTTGAGCACGACGACGCTCGCCTCGGCGGCGTTGGCCGTGATCGCATAGCCCGATGCCGCCGCGCGATCCGCGATGTATTGCGAATCGGCCTCGTTCATCTGGCACCCGAACGTCTCGATGTAGATACTCGCCATGGACTGAGCCTACTTCGACGCGGAGCCCGACAACTTTTCAAGGAGGTCGAGCGGGAGGTAGAGCTTGCCGTCGATCTGCTCCGCGGCACCGGCGTAGACGATCGTTCCGTCGTCGAAACGGACCCGCGGATCGCCGAGCCGCGCGACGACCACGTGGCCGCCGTAGCGCACGACGATCTTCGTCCCCTCGAGGACGACGGCATCGCTCGGAAGATATTGCTCGACGGGTGCGACGACGGAACGCCCGGCCGGTGCGACGTTGTCGCTCGCGGCCGGCGCGTCGGCGAGGACGATCGCCGTCGTCGTCTGCGCGAGGATCGAGATCGTGCGCGACGTGCGCGCGTGCCGGTCGAGGAGCGTCAACCGGTGCGAGCCCGCGGCGAGGGCGAGCGGCTGAGCGGGCGGCGTCGCGAGCGGCGCGCCGTCGATCTCGAGCGTCGCGCCGGGCGGCATGCCGCGAACGACGAGCGCGCCCGTCCCCTGGTCCCGGGACCGCGGGTGCGGCCCGGCGTCGAGCCGCTCGCTCGCCATCGCGATCGTCCCGGCATCGACCGAGACGTCGACCTCGTTCACCGTCCACCCGGTCTTCGTGATCGTCACGGCATGATGGCCCACGGGCAAGCCGTCGATGAGGACCGGCGAGCGGCCGACGTACGTTCCGTCGAGCCAAACGTCGGCCGCGCCCGGGAGCGTCGTCACGTAGATGCCGCCGGTCGACGTCTCGGCGCGAGCCGCGGCGGTGAACGCTCCTGCGAGCAGCGCACTCGCTGCCATGACGGCGGAGACCCGGCGAAGCGTCACGGCGCGAACGTTCGCCACACGGTTCGCCGGCCCCGTGCGGCGAAGCACGGATGCATGGACCTCGAAGTCTCGGCGAGGGTACGCCCCGCCACCGTCGCGATCGTCGGGCGTCCCAACGTCGGCAAGAGCGCGCTCTTCAATCGCCTCGTCGGCAAGCGGCTCGCGATCGTCGAAGACTCGCCCGGGGTCACGCGCGACCGGCTCTACGCGCTCGCCGAGTGGCGCGGCAGAACCTTCACGCTCATCGACACGGCCGGCATCGATACGGACGCCGAGGATAGCGACGAGATGGCGCGCCGCACGCGAGCGCAGGCCGAGATCGCCGCGACCGACGCCGACGTGATCGTGTTCGTCGTCGATGCCGAGGCCGGGCTCTCGCCGCTCGACGACGACGTCGTGCACATCATGCGCAAGACGCGCAAACCCGTCGTCCTCGTCGCGAACAAGGCGGAATCCGAACGCGTGCGGCTCTCGATCCCGGGTGAATTCGCACGCCTCGGCTTCGGCGAACCGTTCGTCGTCTCGGCGATCCACGGCGAAGGCACGGGCGATCTGCTCGACGAGATCGTCGAAAAACTTCCCGAAGCGATGCCCGAGCCCGACGAATCGACCGAGCTCGCGATCGCGATCGTCGGCCGTCCCAACGTCGGCAAATCGTCGCTGCTCAACGCGATGCTCGGCGAGGAGCGCTCGATCGTCTCCGACGTCGCGGGGACGACGCGCGATGCGATCGACACGATCTTCGATTATCACGAGCATCGCATCCGGCTCATCGACACCGCGGGCGTCTGGCGCAAGACGAAGCACCACGGCTCGATCGAATACTACGCCTCTTTACGATCGCTCGGTGCGATCGCGCGCTGCGATATCGCGCTGCTGATCGTGGACTCGTTGCAGGGGATCCTCGATCAGGAGCGCCGCCTCGCCGGGATGGTGCTCGACGAACGCAAGGCGCTGATCATCGTCGCGAACAAGTGGGACCTCGCGTTGCAGCAGGACGGCGATTTTTCGCAGGCCGAACTTACGACCGTCATCCACGAGCTCATGCCGTTCGCGTCGTTCGCGCCCGTCGCGTTTCTCTCGGCGCTCACGGGGCGCCGCCTCGGCTCGCTGATGCCGCTCGTGCTGCGGGTCGCCGAGAACCTCGAGCGCCGCATCCCGACGCCGCAGCTCAACACGATCGTCCGCGACGCCGTCTACGCCCATCCGGCGCCCGGCCGCGGCGGCAAGCCGCTGCGCATCTTCTACGGCGCGCAGGTCGCGACGCGACCGCCGCTCTTCGTCTTCCACTGCAACGATCCCGATCTCGTCTCGTCGAGCTACAAGCGATTCCTCGAAAACACGATCCGCGCGAACGCCGATTTCGAAGGCGTACCGCTCAACCTCGAATTCCGCGCGCGTCGCAGCGAAGACGCGCCCGCGCGGCCTTGAGCGACGCGCAGATCGAACCGCAGGTGCACGAACGCCTGCTCGAGCCGCCGGGCTGGGCCGTGCCGCTTATCTGGCTCGTCGGCGGATTGCCGTACGAATTGCTCGCCTTCGCGATCGGTTCGGTCCCGTTCGGCGTTCTGATCGGACGGATTTTCTACAAAACCGACATCCGTGCGAGCGGCTCCGGGAACATCGGCGCGGCGAACGCGATGCGGACCCTCGGTGCGAAGGGCGGGATCGCGGTGCTGCTCTTCGACGCGCTCAAGGGCATCGCGAGCGTGCTCGCCGCGCGCTACGCGATCCTGCACGTGCCGCTCTACGTCGCCACGGCGGGACGTTGGCTCGCGCCGCAGGCGACGCCGATCTGGCCGCTGCTCCCGCTCGCCGGATTCGCGGCGATCCTCGGGCACTGCTACTCGCCGTGGCTGCGCTGGCGGGGCGGCAAAGGCGTCGCAACGTTCCTCGGCGCGACGAGCGCGCTCTCGTGGGAGAGCGGCGTCGCGTTCGGGATCGTGTGGTTCGCCGTCGTCCTGCCGACGGGTTACGCCTCGGTCGGCTCGATGCTCGGCACGATCGCGGCCGGCATCGCGCTCGCCGTCTGGGGCGGGATCTACGGCGCGAGCGGGACGCTCTTTGCGGCGGCCGCGGCGATCCTCGTGATCGTGAAGCACCGCGAGAATATCGCGCGGCTCGATGCCGGAACCGAGAACCGGCTCTCGCTGCTTCGGCGCTGAAACGAAGCGCGAAGGCTCGCCCAAGCGGCGCGCCTAACGCAACGGGTCGCTATGATCTCCTCGAACGATTTCCGCAACGGCGTCACGGTCGTCATCGAAGGCCAGCTCTGGACGGTCATCGAGTTCTTGCACGTCAAACCGGGCAAAGGTTCGGCATTCGTGCGCACGCGGCTCAAGAACGTCCGCTCCGGCGCCACCGTCGAACGAACGTTCCGCGCGGGTGAAAAACTCGAACGCGCGACCGTCGACAATCGCGAGATGCAGATGCTCTACAACGATGCCGACGGCTACCACTTCATGGATGCCGAATCGTTCGAGAACGTCACGCTCCAGCGCGATCTCATCGGCGATCCGGCCGACTTTCTCAAGGACGGCATGAAGATCGACGTGCAGTTCCACGACGGCACGCCGATCAGCGTCGGCCTTCCCGCGCACGTCGAGCTGCGCGTCGAAGAGACGGATCCGGGCTTCAAAGGCGACACCGCGACGGGGACGACGAAGCCCGCGAAACTCGAGACGGGTGCCTCCGTGCAAGTCCCCCTCTTCGTCAACGTCGGCGATCTGATCCGCATCGATACGCGCGACCGCCGCTACATCGGCCGCGTGCAGTAGCTCGAGCGTAGCGATGGTCGCGCCGTCGTTACACGCGATCTTGTTCGCACTCGAGATGTTCGTCACGGGCGTCGTGGCGAGCTTTCTCGGTTCGATCGTCGGCCTCGGCGGCGCGTTCATCGCGATCCCGGTGCTGCGGCTCTTCTTCCACCTACCGCCCGCGTTCGTCTCGGGGACGTCGCTCTTCTTCGTGACCGCGAACGTCGGCAGCGCGTCGATCGCGTTTTGGCGCCAGGGGCGCATCGAACGCGGTCTCGGCTTCACGATGGGGTTGCTCGCGATCCCCGGCAGCATCCTCGGAGCGATCGCCGTCGCGAACTTCCCCGCGAAGGGCTTCGACGTCGCGTATTCGGTGATTCTCGTCGTCTTCGGCGTCGATCTCTTGCGCCGCGGCTCGGTGAAAGCGGCGGCCGGCGGCGGCCTCTCGAGGCTGCCGTGGTCGGCCGAGCGCACGTTCTTCGACCGGGTCTCGGGCGAGACGCACGTGTACCGGACGAGCATCCCGTTCATCGCGCTCGCGGGACTCGTAACGGGCTTCGTCTCGAGTTTTTTCGGGATCGGCGGAGGCGTGATCGTCGTGCCGCTGCTGCTGCGCGGCTTCGCGCTTCCCGCACACATCGTTTCGGCGACGTCGCATTTCGTTATTCTGCTCTCGGCGCCGTTCGGCGTCACCGTTCACATCCTCGATCATACGATCGCCTGGGCGTACGCGATCCCACTCGCGATCGGCGGCCTCATCGGCGCGCAGTTCGGCGCCGGAACCGCAAAGCGCATCTCGACCCCCGTCCTCGTCCGCACGCTCGCGGTGCTTATCCTCGTCGCGGCCGCGAGCCTCATCGTTCAGCATCTGATCTGACGCTCGCACGATCGGGAAGCGACGACACGAACCGTCGCAGCTCCCGCGCGACGATACGCTCGTTCGGAGCGAGCCGATGCGCGAGAATCACGCTCCTACGCGAGCTGCCTCCTCGCGACGCTCGAGGAGCCTTCCCAGAAGCGATAGAACCGCTCCCACGGTCCACAGTACGGGGATGACGGTAGCGGAGACATGACGGGCGTCGAACAGCCTGTGTTCGGAATACGCACTGGCGAGCGTCTGCACGGCGAAGAGAAAGCACATCGCGTAATACGCCGGCCAGTATTTCGTGATCCGATCGAATCCCTTGGGGCCGGGCTGAAGCGCTCGAGACGAGGTCGTTTTCGAGGAAACCGCACCGGCGACGAACGCGCACGCACCGGCCAACCCGATAATCGCGAACCCGACGATGATGACGATGTCGATCGCTAATGCGGCCATTCCGACGAGGGCAGCCATTGCGATCGTCTTCGAGCGCACGCGCGACCTCTCATGCCCTTCGCCGCCGGCCGATGCGATCTCGAACCGGCGCTGACGTTCCCGGCGGAATGCGACACCGTCTATTCGCTCGACGCGGCGCGGGCAGGACCGGCGACCGCCGCCGCTTACGACGGGGGAACCCGATCGAAGCGGGTACCACTCATGCGATGGAGCTTTCGTACGACCGTCTGACGGATCGCGAACGGCACGTACGGACGATCGTGCGCGGGTACGGCGCGTGCGTCGTGGCGTTCTCGGGCGGTGTCGATTCGGCGCTCGTCGCGACGATCGCCGCGCAAGAACTCGGCGACCGGGCGCTCGCCGTGACGGGCGTTTCCCCGAGTTTGCCCGGCCGCGAACGCCGTGCGGCGATCGCGTTCGCCGCAGCGCACGGGATCGCGCACGAGCTCCTCGACACGACCGAGCTCGAAGACGACCGTTACGCCGCCAATCCGGCGAACCGGTGCTATTACTGCAAGACGGAACTCTACGGCAAGCTCGTTCCCTTCGCGCAGAGCCGCGGGTTCGCGACGATCGCGGACGGTCTCAACCTCGACGATCTCGGCGAGGTGCGCCCGGGTCGCGCGGCGGCGGAAGAGCGCGGCGTGCGCAGCCCGCTTGCCGAGGCCGGCTTTTCGAAGGCCGACGTGCGCGAGCTTTCGCAGCGCCTCGGATTGCCGCTGTGGGATAAGCCCGCGATGGCGTGCCTCTCGTCGCGCTTCCCGACGGGCGTCGCGATTACGGCGGAATTGCTCGAACGCGTGGAAGCCGCCGAGGACGCGCTCGTCGCCGAAGGCCTGATCGACTGCCGAGTGCGCCATCACGACGAGACGGCGCGCATCGAAGTGCCGATCGAGACGTTTCCGGCGATTCTCGCGCGCCGCGAGCGGTTGGTCGATGCGATCCGGGCTGCGGGATACCGGTACGTGACGCTCGACCTCGCGGGATACGTTCGCGGCGGTGCCGCACAAACGATCGATATCGTCGGTCGAATGGTTTAACGATTCCATGTGGAGGTTCATCGTGCAGACTCGTATCACGCTTCCCGCCCTCGCCTTCGCACTTCTCGCATCGGCGGCGCCCGCATTCGCCGATCGCGTCGGCGATCTCGATCGCGAGTTTCTCACGAAGACGCAGCAAGCGAATTTCGCGGAGCTCGCGGCCGCGAAGTACACGATCGCCCACTCCGATAGCGCGCGTGCGAAGAGCTATGCGCTGACGATCGAAGAGAGCCATACCGTCGCGGTCAGGGACGTCGAGATCTACGCGAAGGGTGCGGGCGTCGATCTCCCCACGGGACCGAGCGACGAACAAGTCGCGAAAGAACAGCAGCTCGAAAAGTTGAGCGGCACCGCGTACGTCAAGGCGTATCTGAGCGACCAGATCGAAGGCCACACGGCCGCCGTCGCGCTCGCTCGCCAAGAGGCTCGGTACGGTCAACAGAGCAACGTCACGGCGCTCGCACGGCAGCTCATCAATCAGCTCGCGTATCATCTCAGTCTCGCACGAGAGACGCTCGCCTCGGTGAACGATCCCGTGCAATCGGGGGAACTCGCACCCGCTCGTAAATCGTAGCGGCGCGCGGTTAGCGCGGCGGCGGCTCTTTCCCGAGGGCCGCGCGCCCGGCGCCTTCGACTTCACGGAGTTCGACGACCTCGAGCACGCGTAGCAGATAGCGCGGATCGAACGCGCGCCGGCTGCAACGGCCGCACGAGACCGGCGCGGGTGGCTTACGCTTTCGCAGCATCTCCATCGTGCAGCGGTCGCAGCGCAAGATGAAGCGCTTCGAACTCTCGCGCCGCGGCAGCGCGCTACCGAGATCGTGATAGATCGAGGTCAAGCCGAGTTCGCGCATCTTTTTTTTGAACGTCGCCGTGTGCCCGGGATTTTTGCCGAGCGCGAAAAGCCAGGCGTGGATCATCTCGTGCAGCAGCGTCGGACGCAGGGCCTCCGGATGTCGTTCGAGGTGTTTGGGCGAGAGCTCGATGAGCGGCGGCTTGTACGTGATCCGGCCGGCGACGTTCGAGAATCGGCCGTTGTACGCGATGCGATGCGTCGGTATCTGGCCCCCGAACCATTCGCTGTTGAGCATCGCGAAGAGCAGTTGTAATTCGCTGACGTCGGGGAGCACGCCCGAGGCTTTGCACGGCGCCGCGAGAAGACCCCTGCTCGTGAATGGTCCATCGCGCGGGCTTCCGCCGCGCACCTTCATCCCCATCATCGTCGTCTCGATGCTCGTGTTTCTCGGGCTCGTCGGCTACTTTCTCAAAGTGGGCCTCGGCGTCACGGGCGCCGCACTCGGGCCGCAGGCGCAACAGGGCGACGCAAACATTCGCGCGACTGGCGCCCCCGCGGTCGGCCTCGCGACCCCGGATCCGAACGAAGTCGTCATCCCGCAGACCGGCGGCGGCGCGGCGCCAGGCGGCGCGCCGCAGGCTGGCGATAGCCAGAGCGGGGCGCAAGGTGCCGATGCGCGAGGCGGCAACGCGCCGGGCGGGTTGATGCAGGGCGGCGCCGCCGGGGGGCCGCCGGCACCCGTGATGGCGCTGCTGCAGCAGCTCCGCGCGCGTTTGCAGCGCAATCCGAACGATCTCTCGGCGCTCGTCGGGCTCGCGAATCTCTACTTCGACGCATCGAAGTATCCGCAGGCGATCGTCTATTACAAACGCGCGCTCGCGCTCGATCCCGCGAATCCCGATACGCGCACCGATTACGCGACGGCGCTACACGGCGAGGGGCAAGATCTCCCGGCACTGCAGCAACTCGACATCGTGCTCGCGAAGCAGCCCGATTTCGTCGAGGCGCTCTTCAACGAAGGCGTCGTCGCCAATGCGATTGGTCGCCGAACGCAGGCCGTTACGGCGTTCAAACGCTTCATCGCGGTTGCGCCGCACGATCCGCGCGATCAAGATGCGCGCGCCGCGCTCGCGAATCTCGGCGCGTCCTGACGATCGCGTGAAGCTCTACATCAGCGCGGATATGGAAGGGACGGCCGCCGTCGCGTCGTGGACGCAGGTGGACCCGAAGAACACGACCGAGTATCCGTACTATCGCACGCTGATGTCGCGCGAGGTGCGCGCGGCGATCGACGGCGCGCGCGAGGCCGGTGCGACGGACGTGCTCGTCAACGATTCGCATTCCGCGATGCGCAACGTGCTCTGGGACGAACTGCCGCCCGACGTTCGCATGATCTACGGGAATCGCAAACCGCTCTCGATGACCGAGGGTGCCGATGCGAGCTTCGCGGCCGCCTTCTTCACGGGCTATCACGCCGGCGCGGGCGAACGCGACGGCGTCCTCGATCACACGTATTCGCCCGAGACGATCTACGCCGTCCGCGTCAACGGCGTACCCTGCAGCGAAGCGCTGCTCAACGCCGCCGTTCTCGGCGCGCGCGGCATCCCGGTCGCGCTGATCACGGGCGACGAGACGACGTGCGAGACGACGAAAGCGCGTTTGCCGTGGATCGAGACCGCGGTGACGAAACGCGCGATCGGGCACTTCGCAGTCGATTCGCGCTCGCCGGAGCGCGCGCGCGAGGCGATCCGCGGCGCCGCATCGCTCGCCATCCGCAATCTCCGGCGCATGCGGCCCTTCGTTTTCGAAGCCCCGATCGCACTCGAGATCGACACGGTCAACACGCGCAACGCCGATTTCATCGACCTGATCCCCGGCTTCGATCGTATCGCGGGCCGAACGGTCCGTTTCGAACACGGCGATTTCGAGGTCGTCTTCCGCGCGTTCCATGCGGCGTTCCGTCTCGGCGGCGCGGCGAACGTCCCGGTGTGAGCGGGCCGCTCGTCGCCTATCAGGGCGAGCCCGGCGCGTTTAGCGACGACGCGGCGCGGACGCTCGTGCCGGGCGCGCGAACGGTCGGATTCGGGAC
>CAZZYZ010000012.1:25011-29009 GCA_964658425.1 Vulcanimicrobiota bacterium
AAGACGGCCGCGCGACGTACGCGGTGCTCCCGGTCGAGAACTCGATCTCGGGCTCCGTCCCGCGCGTCTACGATCTGCTCTGGGCCGACGCGCGACTCTCGATCGAGAACGAACTCGTCTATCGCGTCGTACAGAATCTCGTCGGCCTCGCGGCGGCGGAGATCGCGAGCCTGCGCGAAGTGCGCTCGCATCCGGTCGCGCTCGAACAGTGCCGTCGCTTTCTCGGAGCGCGACCGAAGGTGAAGGCGACGATCGTCGCGGATACGGCGGGCGCGGTTCGCGAGATCGTCGCGCTCGGCGATCCGAACGTCGCCGCGATCGCCTCCGCGCTCGCGGCCGAACGCTACGGCGCGCGCATTCTCGCACCCGCGATCCAAGACGTCGATGCGAATTTCACGCGCTTCTTTCTCCTCGCGCGCGATGCCGAACGGAGCGCCGAGCCGACGCGTGCCTGCGTCGCGCTCGCGCTCGCGCATCGCCCGGGATCGCTGCGCGACGCGCTCGCCGCGTTCGCAGACGCGAACCTCGATCTGCGGACGCTCGTCTCGCGGCCGTCGCTCGAAGAACCGTTCACCTATCGCTTCTACTGCGAGATCGCACCCGTCACGCGCGCCGAACTCGATGCCGCGCTCGCGCGCATCTCGGGAACGGCGCGCATCCTCGGCGCGTACTAACGTGCGCGCGCGTGCGATCGCGCTCGCGGCGTGCGCGCTGCTCTTCGGCGCGTGCGCCCCGCGCGAAGCGCCGCAGCCGGCGCGCGGCGAGTGGACGGCGTTCCGGCTCAATCGCGAGTTGAATCCGGTCTTGGATTCCCCGCGAGGTCTCACCGTACGCTGGTCGTTTCGGACGCACGGCGGGATCTCGTCGAGTCCGACGGTCGCGGACGACACCGTCTTCCTCGGCGGTAACGATCATCGCGTCTACGCGCTCGCGCTGCGCACGGGGAAACCGCGCTGGACGTACGCGGCGGACGACGAGGTGATGACCGCGCCGCTCGTCGACGGCGGCGTCGTCGTCATCGGCGAAGGGAACAATCACGCCGACGAGTCGATGTTCATGCCGAACGACTATCTGTTGCTCGGCGACGGGACCAACGCAATCGTCGGTCTCGACGAGCGGACCGGCAGAGAGCTTTGGAAACGCCGCGTCCCCGGCAGCGCGATGACGACGGGCGCGATCGTGAACGGCGCGTACGTCCAACACGACGCCGCGGGCATGCTCTTCGCGTACGGCGTGCGTGACGGCGCGTATCGCTATCGCACGTCGCTCGCATCGACGGCCGCGATGGTCGCGGCGAACCGGTACGACGGCGACTGGGTCGTGACCGCGGGTGACTATCCCAACGCCGTCGTCTCGCTCGACGGACGGACGGGAGAGACGAGATGGCGCACGAGCTTCGTGCCGAGCGACGGCGGATTCGACGATTGCCCGCTCGCGAGCGACGGGACGCGCATCTACGGGACGTACAACGCGCGACCGTCCGATAGCAAATTCGGATTCGTCGGGTTTACGACGCCCGCGATCCAGCACGTCTACGCGCTCGATGCGGAGAGCGGTTCGATCCGCTGGGACGTCACGCTCGGGCGCGGCATCCTCCCGGTCAACAATTCGACCGCGATCCCGATGCTCGATCGCGGCCGCCTCCTCATCGGCAGCGCGATGCTCCCGCAGATGGTCGCGCTCGATGCGGCGACCGGGCGCGTGCTCTGGAACGTCCCGGTCGGGGGCCCCGTCAAGGGCGGCGTCGTCGCGAAGGACGGGATCGCGTATTTCGGCGATGCCGCGCGAACGTTCTGGGCGCTCGACGAGCGCGACGGATCGGTTCGGGGCCGTACCATCATGCGCGACGCATTCGGCGTCGGTTCCCCGATCGTCGTCGGCGAGACGCTCATCGTCGGTACGATGCACGGCACCGTCATCGCGCGCCCCCTCGCCGGGCTTCAGTCGGGAGCGCGCGTTTCGCGCGCCCCGATCCCGCACGAGCCGATCGTAAACAGGTAGGGCCCGACGCCCGCTCGACGGACCGCGTGCAGTTTCGTGCCGATCGGGCCGAGTGCGGGCGAGCCGCTCGCGTAGGCGACGCAGCGATCGCGCGACCAGCGGCGCGCGCTCGGGACGATCCGCTCGTCGATCGCCGCGGTCACGAGAATGCGTCGCCCGAACGATCGTTCGGCGTACGCCGCATAGGCGAGCGGGGTCGCGTACGTCCAATCGGCGATGACGACCGCATCGATTGGCGTCGCGCGCTCGACCGCATCGACGAATCGGCGCGCCACGACATCTCGATCGATCGCGATGACGTTGACGTTGCCGTAGAAGCGCGCGACGACGAAGCCGACGAGGACGATCGCGACGAGGGCATCGCCCACGCGCAGCCGCGTGCCGAATCGCCGCTCGAGCAGCGACGCGAGCGCATCGGCGCCGAAGCCGATCAGGCACGCCGTCGCAAAGAATGCGAAGAGCAGATAGCGTTCCTTGTCGGCTTCCTCCGCATACGAGAATGCGAACGGGACGGCCGCGAGCGCGAGCAGGCCGAGCGCCGAGCCGCGGCTCGGCGAGCGCAACGTCAGCACGACGAACCCGACGAGCGCGATCGCGAGCGCGACGATGCCGTATTCGCGCAGCGCGAGCGCCGCGCCCGATCCGAACGCCGCGAACAGCGACGTCGCGTTCGCGTATCCGAAAAAACCCGCTTCGCGGTGAAACTGCGCGCCCGAGAGATACCAGAGCAGATTGCGCGGATCGGCGGTATGCCCGTAATCCCAAAACGGCGCGCCCGGGGCGATGCCGAGCGCGAGCGTCGGATCGAGCCGCGCGCGGGCGATGGCGGCGCTGCGAAGCGGGATCGCGCCGTAGCTCAGCAGCGGGAGGGCGAACGCGCCGAGCGCGAGCGCGGCACGACGAGCGGAGATCGTGCGGAGCGCCGGCGCGGCGGCCGCCGCGAGCGCGAACGCGGCGAAGAGCGCGACCGGATGCACGGCGAGCGCCGCTCCGAACGTTCCGCAGCTCGCCACGAACCAGCGCGCATCGCGCGTGCGCCGAAAGCGGAAAATCGCATCGACGCTCGCCGCAACGAAACACGCCGCGAGCGGATGCACGTCCGCGCGCGTCCCGCGGCTCCATACGAGCGACGTCGCATCGAAGAGATACGCGCTCGCGACGGCGAGCCACGTCCGCCGCGTCTCACCGCGCACGATCGCATACACGAACCCACCCGTCGCACAGGCGGCGACCGACGAGAAGAGCGACATCCGCCACGCGATGCTTCCGAACGCGACTGCGTGCGCGAAACACCAGCCGAGGATAACGTAGAGCGGGAAGCCCGTCGGATGGGCGATCCCGCCGATCCACGGGACCGTCTGCATCTCGCCGACGTCCCAGAATTGGACGTCGCGCTGATCCGTTATCGCGTAGAGCGCGAGGATCGGTGCGACGGCCGCGAACGCGCCGAGTGCGCCCGATCGCCTAGCGATTGCGAGCTATCCGACCTTCTGCTTCTGTAGCCCGTCATTCTGCACCGCGACCTCGAGCCCGGCCTCGCGTGCCGCGCGCCGCTCCGCGAGCTGCGAATAGACGCGCAGCTCCGCGATGTCGCGCGGGAAGATCAGCCCGAGCGCCCAGTCGAACGCGACGCGGATCTGCCGATCGACGCCCGGCAACCGGAGCAGGTAGTACATGCGCCACAGCAGCCATGCGAAGAATCCCTTGATGAGGAACTTCCCGTAGAGCCCCGCGACGCCGCGGCGTGCGCCGAGCGACGCCATCATCCCGAGCGAGTCGAAGACGAACGGCCGCAGCGGCTGCTCGCGCAGCGTCGCGACGATGTTATCGGCGAGCACCGGACCTTCGCGTAAGGCATGCTGCGCCGTCGGCGGGTACGTCCCGCCGCCGCGTTCGGGGATCGACGCGCAATCGCCGAGCGCCCATACGCCGGGGTAGCCCGGGACCGAGAGCTCGGGCGTGACGACGATCGAACCGCCGCGGCCGGTCGCGATCGG
>CAZZYZ010000013.1:0-28014 GCA_964658425.1 Vulcanimicrobiota bacterium
ATTTCGTTATCCTTCGAATTAACGGGTCAGCAAATACCGGCTTCCGCGAGGCGGAGATCTCGGTCGACGGGACGCCCGCGGGCGTCGCACCGGTCTATCCGTGGATCTACACGGGCGGAATCGATCCGTACCTCTGGCAGCCGATCCCCGGGACGCAGACGCTCAACTTTCGGCCGTACCGCGTCGACCTCACGCCGTTCGCCGCGCTGCTGAGCGACGGCAAACCGCACGCGATCGCGATCGGCGTGTACGACAGCAATAACAACTTCGCGACGACCGCGACGTTACTCGCGTATCGCGATGCGAAGATCGCGCGCGTCACGGGCGGGCTGACCGCCGACACGCTCAAGCCGCCGACGCCGATGCTCAGCGAGAATTTTACGAGCCCGAATACCGCACCGAACGGAACGGAGACCGTCGCTTCCGCACGCAGCTACACGATCGCCGGCTTCGTGAACACCTCGCACGGGCGCGTCGCGACCTCCGTCGAGGCGAACGTCTCGTTCTCGAACGCACAAAAGATCGTCGATACGGCGACGCTCTCCGAGCAGACGATCGTCCAGCGGTCGACCGTCTCCTCGTTCACGCTCACCTCGCACGACGGCGGCATCGATCGATCGATTCAAACGTTTTCCTATCCGCTCGACGTGACGATCCATACGGCACTCGGCCAAGCGCAAGACGTCCAGACCACGACGATCGCCCAGGGCTATCAGAAGAGCGGCTACGATACGCTCTCCGGCAAGCCGACCGTCCTCTCTCAAATCTCCGAGACCACCTCGCCGACCGACTCGCTCGCCTACGACGCGGCGACGTTCCAACTAATCGGAAGCTTCGGTCAAAAGAGTTCGCAGACGTACGCCGAGGTGAACGACGACGGCCTCTGCTATTCCAAAACCGTCGCCGCGGCGAACCACGCGATCACGAACGTCACGGGCAACACGCGCTGCCCGTGACGCGGCCCTTTACTTCGTAGAATTTCGGAGTACACTTCGGCTCTGCAGTAGATTGGGCCCAAAACCGAAGGAGGCCGGATTGACCGCTCTCGATCCACCGAATCAGCGAACGGGTGCGCACGATCGAGCCACGCTACGTGTGCTTCACGCCGACGGACGTTTTCCGTAATACCGCACCCAATGCTACGTATGCGAGGAGCCGGGAGTAACATCGCGGCTTCTCTGCTATTCCGCTGGCCGATCTGGTATACTGTCGCATGATCACACGTACGGGGCTCGCCCGGACAGAGCTCAACGACATCTCGCCGAGCGATGTGTTGCAAGACCTGATCGATCGGAACACGACGGTTTTCGTGCAACACGTCTTCTGCGCGCCCGGCGATGAAACGGTGCATATCCTTGGCGAGAGCGAGATCAGCCGCATCGACGGCAAGCTCGTCCTCTCGAGCGTTCGCAGCGCGAAGGTGCGCTGGCGAATCGATCCCGCCGAATTTACGCTGACGCAGCTCGACGCGAACGGCATCGAGTTCCGCAACGAGACGCATCGCTACGCCGCGTTCATCGCAACCGATTCGTTCGTGAACGAGTGGCGACGCTTTAGCGGCACCTAACGCGCGGAATCGATTCGCGTTACGCGGGCTCGGGGATCGGTTCGATCGGCCCGAGCACGACGACGTAGGCGAAGATACCGATCAGCAACACCACCGCGGCCGTGATGAATGCCGCGAAGAACGAGTGCGTCGCGCCCACGATAAACCCGGTGACCGTCGGCGCCACGATCGCCATGACGTTGTTCGAGAAATTCATGATCGCACCGACGGAGCCCGTGCTGCCCTCGGGCGCGATCAGCCCCGGGATCGACCAACCGATCGGCGCCGAGGCCGAAAGCCCCGCGAGCGCGATCGTGATCCAGATCGTCGCGATTAACGGATCGTGCGTCGTCGTGGCGGGTGCGATCGCGAGGCCGAGCAGTAAGCCGACGACGAGGATCGTCTTGCGGACGCGCGTCGCTTCGAAGCCGCGGCGGATGAGCGCATCGACGAGCCAGCCGCCTACGGCGACATCGACGATCGCGGCGACGAGCCACGGCACGGCGGCGTACCAGCCCGATTTGATGAGCCCGAGATGCAGCTGCGACGACATGTAGCTCGGCAGCCACGTCAAGAACAGATAGAACGAGTATCCATACGCGGAGAATCCGATCGTAAGGCCCCAAACTTTCCGATTGCGTAGGAGGTAGCCGAGCTGCGCCCGCTCGCCGAGCCGTGGCTTCTCGTCGGTCGCAGCACTGCCGTCCGCGATGTACGCACGCTCGGCGGCCGAGAGCCGGCGATCGTCGCCCGGATTGCGATAGAACGCGAAGAAGGCCGCGAAGAAGACGAGACTGAGTGCGCCCGTAAAGTAGAAGGCGCTACGCCATCCGAACGTCGCGGCGACGATCGAGACGAGCGGGATCGCGATCGCGGTTCCGAGCTTCGCGGCGCTATCGAAGATCGCCGTCGCGAGCCCACGCTCGTCGCGCGGAAACCAGGCGGCGACCGCCTTCGCGTTGCTCGGAAACGTCGGCGCTTCGCCGACGCCGAGCAAGAGCCGCGACGCGAAGAAGCTCGCGAAGTTCGACGCGGCGCCCGACCAAAACGACGCGATGCTCCAGATCAGCGCGCCGACGCGGCCGATGGCGACGACGCCGAACCGGTCCAGGACGGCGCCGACCGGCAACTGCAGGACGGCGTACGTGTAGCTGTACGCGCTCGAGAGGATGCCGAAGCCGACCGCATCGATGCCGAATTGATCGTGCAGCGCGCCTTGCGCGACCGAGAGATTGACGCGATCGAAATAGTTGACGAGGACGCCGAAGCCGAGCACGAACGCGATGCCGTACCGCAATCTCGGAACGCGCGCAGTCACCATCCTCGTCGTACGATCATGCGCTCCGACATTCCCGAACCGAGTCGAGAACTCACGTTCTCGGCGATGCGAGCGCCTCGAGCGCGTCGCCGAGCGCTTGGAGCCCCTCGGTGAGTTCGTCGCGCGTTATCGTGAGCGGCGGCGCGACGACGACGACGTTGTAGCGCCCGAACGTATATACGCCGCGCCGTCGCAGATCGGCGAGCAACCCGGGTAATGCACCCGCGGTCGGCCCTTGCCACGCGACGAGCGGTTCTCGCGTCGCCTCGTCGCGCACGAGCTCGACGCCCCACATCGCGCCGACGCCGCGCACCTCGCCGACGCACGGTACGCGCGCCGCGATCTCGCCGAGTCCGTCGCGCAGCCACGCCTCGATCTCGAGCGCGCGCGTGAAGAGTCCGTCGCATTCGTAGGCGCGTAGCGCCGCGAGCCCCGCGGCGACCGCGAGCGGATGGCCCGAA
The DNA here is from genome assembly GCA_964658425.1 of Vulcanimicrobiota bacterium. Classification (GTDB taxonomy): domain Bacteria; phylum Vulcanimicrobiota; class Vulcanimicrobiia; order Vulcanimicrobiales; family Vulcanimicrobiaceae; genus CAZZYZ01. The sequence goes on from CAZZYZ010000013.1 coordinate 3,326, forward strand.
TACGTGTGGCCCGCACCGAGCGGCTTCGCATCGAACGCCGACGCGAGCGACTCGCGGACCATGACGCCGCCGAGCGGCACGTACGCCGAGGTCGCGCCTTTCGCGAACGTGACGACGTCGGGCGTCACGCCGAAGCGCACGCTCGCGAACGTCGCACCCGTGCGCCCGAACCCCGTCATGACCTCGTCGAAGATCAGCAAGATCCCGTGCGCGTCGCAGCGCTCGCGCAATCCCGCGAGATAGCCGCCCGGATACACGACGATCCCGTTGCTGCCGACGACGGGTTCGATGACGAGTGCCGCGATGCGGTCCGCGCCTTCGTACGAGAGCACGAAGTCGATGTGTTCGAGCGCGCGCGCCGCTTCGATCGCCGGATCGTCCGTGTGGAACGGGCTGCGGTACGGAAACGGCGCGATGAAACGCACGACGCCGGGCGCGCCCATCGGCTCGATCGGCCACCGGCGATTCTCTCCGCCGAGCGTCCCCGCGGCCGTCGTCGAGCCGTGAAAGCTGCGATACGCGGACATGACTTTATGACGGCCGGTGAGCGCGCGCGCGATCTTGAGCGCGTCGTCGTTCGCATCGGCGCCGCCGACCGTGAAGAACGTGCGGCAGCCTTCGCTCCACGGCGAGATGCGCGAGAGTTCGCGCGCGTACTCGCTGCGCACGCCGTTCGGCAGCGAGGGCGGCGAGAAACAGAGGGTCGCCGCCTGCTTCGCGATCGCCGCGACGACCGCCGGATGGCCGTGACCGAGATTCGCCGCGATCAGTCCCGACCCGAGATCGAGATAGCGCTTCCCGGCATCGTCGAAAAGATAGACGCCCTCGCCGCGCTCGATCGACGGACCGGGGTCGGCACGCTGCAACGACCACGGTGCGAGAACGTGCGCGTGTTCGGCGATCATGACCTCTCGTACGAAACGCCGCAACGTGCGGCCTTGTCACGACGGATGTTCGTGATTGCGAGAACGACCGCTACGGACGAGCGCTTCGCTCGCCGACGTACGGGACGGTCGTATCGCGATAGATGTTCTCGAGCGTCAACCCACGCTCGATCGCATTCGAGACGACCAGGCGATCGACGAGACCGACGCTCTCGAAACGCCCGTTCGCATTGCGCTCGTACACGCGAATCGCCCGGCGCCTCGAATCGATCACGACGTACTGCATCAATTCGGGAATCGTTTGATACGCGTCCAGCTTATACGTCGTGTCGTCGGCCGCGCTCGCCGGAGAGAGAATTTCTATGACGAGCCAAGGATGGCGGACGACGGCTTCGCCGCGCTCATCACCGTCGCGCAGGTCCCGCTCGTCGCACGTTACGAGGAAATCCGGGATGAGGCGGTCGCCGCCTGGGGTCACGATTTTTGCGTCGCCTGAGAAATAGTCGCACCCGCGCGCACGTACGATCGGGCCGATATCCGTCGTGAGATTACCCGCGATCCGCGCGTGATTCTTCGTCGGCAGGGCGAGCGCTATGGCAAAGCCGTCGCGGAACTCGAGGCGGTCGGGAGCGATCGCCTCGAGCGCGAAGTATTGCTCGAGGGTCAAGCGCCGCGCACCGGGATCTTCCATCGAACGAGTATAGCAGAAGTGCGACGCGTCCGTTATCTCGCTACCCCTCGCGGGAACGTCACCGTATGAAGATTTCGCTTGCCGGTCGCACGGCAGCCCTCGGCCTCGCACTTGCAGGCAGCCTCGCCCTCGCGAGTCCGTTGCGGGCAGATGAAGCGGCTTCCGGCGATACGCTCGCTCCCGGGACGCACGGGTTTACCACGACGTTCAGTCCGACGCGGGTCGGAGGCGGCTCGTTCGTCGGCGTGCTGCAACTGCAGGTCGCGAAAGACGGCAGCATCTCGGGCTTCTTCCGCGATACGTCGGTCGGCGATTTCCATCAGATCGCGGGCGGCGTGCGCGGTTCGCACGTCTGGCTCGATCTCGGCACGATCGGCGACGGACGCCCGTTCGACGCGACGTATCGCGACGGCAAGATCGAGGGCGGCGTCTTTTCGAACGGTCAGCCCTACGCGTTCCTCGCGACGCCGTCGCAGGCGATCAGCGGCGATGCGGGCGCGTACACGCCGACCTCACCCCGCGCTCACCGGTAGCGACTCGGAGACGACCTCGCCGGGCCGGCGTCGCAAGAGCGCGAACGGGATGCCGATGACGAGACCGGCGATCTCGAGCGCGCGCGTCGTCGCGTCGGACTGCTCGACGTCGATACCGATTACCGCGGCGAGGAGGATCGCTCCCGCCGCCGGGACGGCGAGCGAGAGGAAGCGCTTCGGCCCCGACGCGACCGCGACGAGCTTCATCGCGGCGAACGCCGAGAGGCAGAACAGCACGCCGAGAAAGACGGCCGTCGCGTTGAGGATCGTTTCGAGCGCGGCGCCCGCCGAGGGCCAGAGCGCGGTCGCGATGACGAAGGCGACCGTCGCGACGTAGATCGTCAGGAGCGAGACGGCCGGGACGGCGCGCGCATCGAGCCGCCCGAGCACTTCCGGCAGCACGCGCGCGCGGCCCATCGCGAAGAGGCTTCGCGAAAGATAGAGCACGGTCGTCCAGAGCGTCGCCGCCGTCGAGACGAGCACCGTCACGAGGAGCGTCGGCCGCCACCACGGTGCGCCGAGCTTGCTCGCGATGTAGGTCATCGCGTCGTCCGAGCTCGCGTGGAATCCCGGATACGTTCCGACGCGCTGATAGGCGACGATCGCGAAGATCAGGATCGCGGCCGTCGCGAGCAAACCGACGATCCCGCCGCGCCCGGGCGTGCTCGCGGCGCCGGTCGTTTCCTCGGAGGCCGACGACGAGACTTCCCACCCGTCGGTCATCCAGATGCCGAGCACCATCGCCGTCGCGAACCCGCCGAACGAGAGCGGCGGCGCGTCGAGCGCACGGCAATTCAGGCAATTGTACACCTCCGGCGCGGGATGCGCGAATAGCGCAGCGACGGCGCTCGCGGCGACGACGACGAATTCGGCGATCAAGAAGAGCGCCGTCGCGAACGCCGTCGGCCGCATCCCGACGTAGAGCAGCGCGGTACTCGCCGAGATCCACAGGATCGCGACGAAGGCGTTCCAGCCGGGCAGGTGCGCGAGCCCGGGCGAGAACAGTTCGAGCGTGTAGGTCGCGGCCGGGAGCGCGATCGCTACGGTTGCGAAGTAATTCGAGAGCAGCAGCATCCACGCCGCGTAGGCGCCGACGGCCGGCCCGAACGCCGCCGCCGCCCACGCGAACGACGAGCCGGCGTTCGGATACTCGCGCGCGAGCCGCGAGAATGCGATCGCGACGCACAGCATGATCGCGACGAGCGCCGCGAGCGCGAGCGGCGCCGCGCCGTTCGCGGCGACGACGAGCAGCCCCATCGTCGATGCGAGACTGTACGCGGGCCCCATCGCCGCCGATGCGAGCACGCTCACGTCGAAGAGCCCGAGGACGCGCGGCAGGCGCCGCGGCTCCGTACTCATCGTTCGCCTTCGGCCCGCAGCAGCGAGTGGCGATACCCGTACGCCGCGTACACCGCGATCCCGATCGCGAACCATACGACGAAACGGAGCCACGTGCCGCCCGAGAGGCCGCCGATCATGAGATAGAGGCACATACCGAGACCGAGCACCGCGACGAGCGGGCCCGCGGGGACCTTGAAGGGCCGCTTCGCACCGGGATCGACGTAGCGCAGCACGAGGACGCCCGCGCAAACGATTCCGAACGCGGAGAGCGTCCCGATGTTCACGAGCGAGAGCAAGATATCGAGCGGCACGATCCCGGCGAGGACGGCGACGACGGTCCCCGTGACGATCGTCGTGCCGAGCGGCGTTCGCGTGCGCGCGTTGACGCGCGAGACCGCGGGCGGCAGCATCCGATCGCGCGCCATGCAGTAGAAGATCCGCACTTGGCCGAGCAGCGACGTCAACATCACGGTCGTCGTCCCAGCGACCGCACCGATCGTGAGGATCGCGCCGACGAACGGATTCGCACCCGCACGGCGCACGGCGTCCGCCATGCCGGCGTTCGGATCGATCTGCGCCCACGGCACGATCCCGACCGTCACGGCCGCGATCGCGAGATAGAGTATCGCCCCGATCGCGAGCGACGCCACGACGGCGCGCGGAACGTTGCGTTCGGGATCGCGCGCCTCTTCCGCGGCGACCGTCACCGTATCGAAGCCGATGTACGCGAAGAAGACGAGCGCCGCGCCGCTCACGACGCCGTGCAGCCCGTTCGGGAACGTCGGCTGAAAGTTCGCCGGATGGACCGCGCCCGAGAGCGCGAACACGAAGACGAGGATCGCCGCCGTCTGCACGACGACGAGCGCCGTGTTGATCGTCGTCGATTCACGAATGCCGATCGCGATCACGGCCGCGATGACGACGACGACGCAGACCGCGAGCACGTCGACCTGCGTGTGCGCGAGATCGATGCGGCCGTTCGCGATGGCGAGATGCGCGACTTGCGCCCACGGCGGCAGCGCGAAGCCGTACGACTTCAAGAACGCCTGCACGTAGCCCGACCACGACGCCGCGACCGGCGCGACGCTGATGCCGTATTCGAGGATGAGATCCCAGCCGATGATCCATGCGACGATTTCGCCGAGCGTCGCATACGCGTACGTATACGCGCTCCCCGCGATCGGCACCATCGACGCGAGTTCCGCGTAACAGAGCGAGACGAACGCGCACGCGATCCCCGAGAGCAAGAACGAGAAGATGACGCCCGGCCCCGCGGCGAGCGTGCCGACGCCGACCGTCGTGAAGATGCCGCCGAGCATCGTGCCGAGCCCGACGCCGATGAGCCCCCACAGCCCGAGAACGCGCCGTAACGGCGGGCCGCCTGCGCTGCGATCGCTCGCGATCGGCTGCCGCGCGAAAAGCTGCCGCGCGAGGCTCACGCGAAATCGAGGACGCGGGGGCGCAGCCGCAACCGCGCGATGAGTTCGCGATAATCGGCGGCACTGACATCGCTCGGCCGGCGGCCCAGGAGCGCGACGAGCGCGGCCTCGATCACGTTCGTGCCGAACGAACGGCCCGCGATCTCGGGCGTCGTCGTGACGAGGCGCGCCACGCCGCGCGAATGCAATTCTTCCGCGTCACGCGCGGTTACCGTGTTCGTGAGGACGATCTTACCGTCGAGCCGGTCCGGCATGAATTGCCGCATGAAGAGATAGTCGCCCGCAATGATCTCCGCTTCGTCGTAGTACTGCGGGTACTTCGGTTCCGGCGCGCGATCTTGTTTCTTGCCGGTCGGATAGAAAAATTGGAACGGCAACTTGCACGCATCGGGAAGATAGCGTTCGGCGAGCGCTTCGAATTCGGCGAGACCGCGCACCGGCTTGTCGAGATCGAGCGCGAAGATGAAATCGCCGAACAGCACGTCCGCGCCCGATTCGACGAGCGCCTGCGCCATCCCGAATCGATCGAGCGCGCTCACCATCAGCACCTTCGTCCCGTCGAGCTTCACACCGAGATCGTCGCGCAGATAGCGCACGGCATCGCGTTCGAGCGTCTCCTTGAGGCCGCTGCCGTCGACGACGGGCGTGATCTTCACGCTCTCGAGCAGCCGCAAACCGTCGCGGAACGCGTAGCGTTTCGCGCCCGCGTAGAGATAGACGTCGATCCCGCCGAGCCCGATCGCATCGACGGTGCCGTCGAGCTCGCGCAGCCGTTCGATCGCGCGCGCGAGCGAGCCGTCCATGCCGATCCGTTCGATCGAAAGCGTCTCACCGAAAAACTCGACCTCGGCGCGATGATCGCGCGACGCGGAGCCTAGGGAGACCGAGACGACCCGTTTCACGTCGCGCACTTTGCGCGTATCCGCATCCGAAGCCCGCTCGGCGGGCCCAAAATTATCCCGCGCGGCGCGCGAAGGAGAGTTCGAATTCCGGGAGGTCGTTGAGTTGGACGCGGTCGCGACCGCCGTCCTTCGCCTGGTACAGCGCGACGTCGGCCCGCGAGAGCGCGTCCGTGAGCGAATCTCCGGGCTGGAGCTCAGCGACGCCGATGCTGACGGTGAGCGGGCCGCCGCTCGGCGCGGGCAACCCCGCCTGGGCGAGCGTCTCGCGAATCCGTTCCATCACGAAATACGCGCCGATCGTATCGGTCGCCGGCAGCACGAGCACGAACTCTTCGCCGCCGAGCCGCGCGACGAAATCGCCCGGGCGCCAGAGACATTCCGAGATCAGCGTCGCAACGCGGCGCAGACACGAGTCGCCGGCCGCGTGCCCGAACGTGTCGTTGTACGACTTGAAGAGATCGATGTCCACGAGTCCGACCGCGGTCGGCAGCTTGTGATGCCGCGCCGATTCGATCGCGCGTTCGCCCTCGCTCTCGAAAAAACGGCGGTTCGGCAACCCGGTCAGCATATCGTGATTGGCCTCGCTTGCAAGGCGACCCATCGTGCGCGTGAGCCGCGCGCTCGTAACGAGTGATTCGACGATCAGGACGACGAGCGTGGCCGCGGCGAGCAGCGTTACGTCGAGCCGCGCGAAATACCAGCCGACCGTGTAGACGCTGCCCGCGACGTGGCTCGCGTACACTTCGAGCAGCGTCGCGGCGCACGCGACGCCGAGAAAGCGATCGAGCATGCACGGCTGTCGGCGCAGAATGCCGTGCACGAGCAGCGTGAGCAGCACGAGGAACGCGATGAGCGGGAAGACGAGATCGCGCGCCGGACCGAGCGGCGTCATCCCGTCGATGAAGCGAGTCGTGCCGGGCAGGCGGAGTGCCGCCGGGACCGCGGCGAGCCACAGCACCACGCCGCCGAATCCGAAGGTCCGGGTCCAGATGCGACCGATCTCCGGCGTCGTGCCGCTCGGGAAGCGCGCGTTGAAGGCGAGGAAGCCCGCGATGCCGCTCAAGAGCGTAACGTGCCAGACGACGTCGAGCCAGGCCGCCGCCGAGGCCTGCGCGCTCGCCCGAGCGAGGGGCGCGACGTGCGGGAAGAGATCGGGGACGAGCAGGCCGTACGGGACGAGCGTCGCGGCGGTGAACGCGAATCCGAACGCCAGCATCATCCGAGCGGGCTTTCCGTCGAGCTGCGCTTGCGCGGCGAGCCACATGCTCGCGAGCAACATCGCGAGGACGGCCGCGGCCATCAGCGCGGATAGCGCGGTGTGATAGATCGGGAGCGGCATCGCGGCGTACGGCACGAGACCAGCCGCAAACGCGGCGAGCACGAAGCCCGTCACCAGCATCGGTTGCAAAACGCGAAGCTGCATCATCTTGGTAGTATGCATGTCTTTCTTTAGGTTATCGGCAGCGGTATACGAAGACGTGATCCGCGGTACAATGTGCCCCCTACGCGCGAGCGCTAATCGTGCTTCGGGTCACACCGGGACCTGCGACCTTCCGCGCCGCCGCCTTGATCGCCGCGATCGACTCCGGGGTCACCGCCGCGTCGAACGCGCGCATTCCGGCGACGTCGAAGCCGGATTCCGCAGCGAGACGGTCGATCTCGCGCACCTTCGCGAGCTCGATGCCGCGCCCGAGGGTAAAACTCTCGCGCCGATCGTGGAGCGCGAGGATCATCGTCTCGGACATGCACGCGAGAGCTTCGCCCGGGGGCAGGCCGAGATCGAAGGGCCCGAACGGGGCGCGCATCCGCTCGAAATGCGGGCGGCCCGGGACGCGCATGTTCCCGCCCTCCGTGATGAGCACGTCCGGGCGAAGCGTCGCCACGCGGCGGCCGACGTCGTGCGGTAGCGATAACTCGCAGACGACCGCTCCCGGCCGCAAATCCTCGGGCTCGATGAGCTCTTGCGTCGAGGTCGTCGCCGTGAGCACGAGATCGCCGAGCGGGACGGACTCGCGAACGTCGGTCGAGACGGAGAGCCCGCATGCGACGCGCTCGCGCAGCGACGCGACGAGCGAGTTGAGGCGCGTCCGGTTACGAGCGACCAGCACGACGTGCGCGACGTGCGGCGCGATGAGCTCGACGCACGCGGACCCGATCGCGCCCGTCGCGCCGATGACGACGGCGGTCGATGCGGCGAGATCGATCTCCATCGCTCGCGCGCCGTGGAAGAGGCTGCGAACGCCTGCGGCGATCGTGAGCGAGTTCCCGGTCGTCACCGGGACCCGGGAGCGCTCGGCGAGCGTGATCCCCGCGTCGCCGACGACGCCCGTAAAGGCCCCAAGCCCCACGATCTCCGCGCCGAGCTCGGCACCGATCGCGATCGCGGCCTCGATCTTCGCGTAGACCGTCTCCTTCGGAAGCCCGAGCATCTGCTCGGGCATGAACGGCGCGTGGATGAACCAGCCCTCGGTCTCGAGGCCGCTCGGCGTCCGAATCCCCGTGATGTGGACGACGGCGTGCGAGGGCGTCCACTCGATGATCTTCGAGACGATGGCGCGGCCCTTGCCGGCGGCGGCCGGTTCGTATCGTTCGATGTCGGCGATCGACGTCGGATGGATCACGAAGGCGAATCTCACGCAAGCGTTCTTCGCCAGGTGCGAGCGTTACCCGCGCGAAGGCGGACGGGTGCTCGAAAGCCTCGCCGCGTGATTCGCTCTCTCGCCATACGCAATGCGCTCAGCGCCCTGCTGCTCGTAGTCGCCGTGATCGGGGTGGTCGTGCAGATCCGCGAGGTTCGCGCGGGGATCGTGTTGCCTCAGACGCGGCTCGTGCTCGTCGCGTACATCGTGATCGCGCTCTACGCGCTCGCCTCGATCGCCGTTCGCCTCCGCGCGGCGCGGAAGCCGTGAGCGCGTGCGCGTGACGCCCGGCGAGACGCCGCTCGAACGCGAGATCCCGAGCGAGCGCGAAGCGGCGCGGATCACGCTCGGCCGGCGCGTCGTCCGCGTCGAGCTCGTCATCGCGACGTTCGCGTTGCTCACGAGCGCCTGCGCGAGCATCGCGGCGATCATGCAGGCACGCGAGGGACTGGCGCAGACGCAAGCCTCGATCGACGAAGCGCACACCGTCGCGACGCAACTCGGAGCGTCGGTGTGGCCGTACCTAACGATCGACGACGAGTTTTCGTCGAAAACAATTCGCGTGACGATCGCGAATCAGGGGCTCGGGCCCGCTTTGATACGGAGCTTAACGATCTCCGGACCGAAGGGCCCGATTGCGAGCATACGAGAGATGGTAAATCTCGTCGACTCGAATTCGCACCGGCGATCGACCGAAGAGAACAGCATCGGCGGCGGAACGGTCATTCGCCCGTCGGAGACGACCGCGTTGATCGGCATTACCGATAAGGCCCTCGACGAGGTTCGTGCGCGGACCGCGACTCGATCGCTACGGATAAGCGTGTGTTATTGTTCGCTGCTGAGCAATTGCTGGTCGGCCGTTTCGAACGCGATCGAACCGAAGGCCGTCGCCGGTTGCGGATCACCGAAAGCCGCGCTCGCGCTCTAGCGCTTCGGCCCGCCGCCCTCGATCGTTTTCGAGCTACGACGTCTTGTGAAAAGAGTCGCTGCGGAGCGTCGAGGTGAGGTACGTCTCGATCGTCGTGTGACTGCCGCTGCCGTCCATCGTCGCGTGCGTGCTGAGCGAGATCCGGAGCGGCACGGCCGTGCCGACGTCGTACGTCATCGAGCCCGTAGTTAGTCCGACGTACGAGTGGAGGCCCGAACCCGTGTTCGTGCCGGAGATGTCGACGGACATCGTCTTCGCATCGGAATCGACGGACGTGACGCGGTAGTGCACGCGATCGGCGATCCCGGCGCCCTCCGTCTGATCGTCGACCCAGCTCGTTCCGACTGCGAGATCATCCGCCTTCACCAGATCTCGCGCGAGATAGTGGAGCACAATGCGTTCCTCATCGGTGATCACCGCGTCACTCTTAAAGAACAGCGATTTATCGGTAATACCGACGCGAACGACGGGGGTCCGTTTCATTTCGTTCTCGGAGACGTCGACGACGAGCCCGCCGTCTCCGGTGGCCGCCATCACATCGACGTCGATCGTACCGTTCTTCACCGTCGTCGGGCCGGACGACGTCGCCGAGCCGGAGATCTCGGTGCCCATCCCGCCCGAACCGAATGCGCCGCCCTGCGTACCGCCGCCCATCATCGGACCGGAGACGCCTCCCTGCGACATATCGCCGCGATCGAAGCCCGACGTCTTCGTTTCGACCCTGCTGTGAGAATCGTACGTAAACGCGAACGAGAGATGGCGCAACACTTTGAGCGGCGCCGGAGGGTTCTCGGTAATCGCCGAGGCCGCTCCCGTAACGGCGAGACCGAGCGTGAAGGCGAGAGCGAGCGAGACGCATTTGGCCACGGCGATCACCTATGCGGAAGTCGACGCCTCGATCGGGCGTGTGCGCGATGCTTCTTCACGCGTTCGAATTTTCCGGCCGTGCGCGCAGGTTAGTGAGCGACCGCCGCTTCGGCTTCGCGTTTTAGCGCTGCGAGCATCATCTCGCTATTCTCGCGGACCTTGCGATCGAGCGTCGGGCCGATGAGCTCGGCGAGCGTCGGGACGCCGAAATCGTAGGTGACCTCGAGCCGTACGTGCGTCGCGCCGTCGCGTTCGTCGAAGGTCCACGCGCCCTCGAACGTCTCGAGATCGCCTTCGAGCAATTTATAATCGACGCGGCGGCGCTCGTCGTCGAAGAGATCCTCTTCGATCCACTCGATCGGCGCGTCTTCGACGAGCGTCTTCCAGCGCGAGATCGCGCGATCGCCGTCGCGCTCGAGCACCGTCACGAGCTCGACGTCCGGCATGAATTCCGGAAAGCGCTCCTGATCTTTCGCGAGTTCGTAGACCTCGCGCGCAGGAGCGTGAACGACGATCGTGGCTTCGACGAACGGCATGCCTACGCGGTCGCCGTCTCAGGCAAGATGCCGAGTCGATCGTGCGCCGCCTGGATCCCCACACGCAGCGCCGCGAGCGCGCGATCGATCTCGCCGTTCGTTACGACGAGCGGCGGCTCGAGGCGAATGACGCGCTGCTGATTGAGCGTCCACGCGGCGGTCACGCCGGCCCGAAGCATCTCGGGGACGATCGTTCCGGCGTAGCCTTCGCTGCGCAACTCGACGCCGACGAGCAGCCCGAGCCCGCGCGCCTCGCGAACGACGCTCGGGAACTCCGCCGCGATCGCGCGCGCGCCCGCGAGCAATCGCTCGCCGCGCGTGCGTGCGCGCGTCACGAGATCGTCGTCGCGCAGGACGTCGAGCGCGGCGAGCGCGGCGGCGCACGCGAGCGGACCGCCGCCGAACGTCGACGTGTGTACGAGCGGCCGGCGGCCGTACGCGCGGTTCCAAACGCTCGGTCGCGCGACGTACGCGCCGATCGGCATCACGCCGCCGGAGAGCCCCTTCGCGAGCGTCATGACGTCGGGGACGACGCCGTCGCGTTCGCACGCGAACGTGTAGCCGCAGCGGCCGAGCCCGGTCTGCACTTCGTCCGCGATCAGCAGCGCGCCCGACGCGTCGCAACGTTCGCGTGCGCACGCGAGATAGCCGAGCGGCGGGACGATCACGCCGCCCTCACCCTGCACGGGCTCGACGATGAACGCGGCGGCATCGACCAGTTCGCGCGCGAGCGCCGCGGCGTCGCCGAACGGCACGTGCACGACGTCCGCGAGCAGCGGCCCGAACGGCGCCTTATACGCGTCGCGACCGCTCGCGGCGAGCGCGGCGAACGTCTTCCCGTGATAGGCGTCGTGCGTCGCGACGATCTTTACGCGGCCGGTCGCCGCGCGCGCGAGTTTGAGCGCACCCTCGACCGCTTCGGCGCCGCTGTTCGCGAAGAACGAGATCGAAAGGTCGCCCGGCGCGATCTCGGCGATGCGGCGCGCGAGCCGCCCCGCGAGCGGATCGAACATCGTCTTGCCCGAGAGCGACATCAGTTCGAGTTGCTCGCGCACCGCCGCGACGACGCGCGGGTGCGAATGCCCGAGTGTGAAGACGCCGTAGCCGCCCGCGAAATCGAGATATGCTTTTCCCGTATGATCCCAGATCGTCGTGCCGAGCGCGCGCACGGCGATGGGCGAGCCCGAGAGCTTCATCACGCGCGCGAGCGGCGGATTCAAGAACGATTTGTAATTTTCGTACGTCTCGTCGTAGAGCGCGCGTTCGCTCGGGATCACGCCGCGACGCTCTCTTCCCCTTCGAGGCGCTCGATCGTGGTCGCGACGAGTTCGAGGGTCTCGGCCGCGGTCGGGGTGCGCATCGTGCGTTCGCGTAATTCGCTCGCGCCGGAGAAGCCTTTGAGATAGTACCCGAGATGCTTGCGCATTTGCGGCACCGCTCGGGCTTCGCCGAGTTCGTCGATCATGGTACGGTAGTGAAGCATCGCGTACCGCAGACGTTCGGCCGACGGCGGGATCGGGCGCGCGTCGCGGCCCTCCATGAGATCGCGGATGCCGCCCGCGAGCCATGGGTTGCCGAGGATCGCGCGGCCGAGCATCACCGCATCGACGCCGCTCTCGCGCATCTTCTGCAGCGCCTCGTGCGGCTCGCCGAGATCGCCGTTGCCGATTACCGGGATGTCGACCGCGGCCTTGAGCGCCGCGATGTGCGACCAGTCGGCGCTGCCGCGATAGAATTGCTTCGCGGTGCGCGCGTGCAACGTCAGCGCCTTGACGCCGACCGCCTGCGCGCGTAGCGCGACCTCGCGATAGACGAGCTCCGATTCGCTCCAGCCGAGTCGCATCTTCACGGTGACCGGGCAATCGACGGCCTCGACGACCGCGCGCATGATGCGCTCGCATTTCTCGACGTCGCGCAGGCACGCGCTGCCGCCCTCGGTCTTCGTGACCTTCGGAGCGGGGCAGCCGAAGTTGATGTCGACGATATCGGCGCCGCACTCGCGCACGATCTTCGCGGCCTCCGCCATCAGCGCCGGATCGCTGCCCCAGAGTTGCGTCGAGACGGGCCGCTCGACGCCGTGCTGATCGATCATATCCATCGTGCGCCGGTTGCCGTGCTGCAACGCGTTCGACGAGACGAACTCCGTGACGGTGAGGCCGAAGCCGAACGGCTTGTACAGCGCGCGCAGCGTGCGGTTCGTGACTCCGGACATCGGGGCGAGGACGATCGGCGGCCAGATCTCGATCGCGCCGATACGAAGCGGCGGGACGGCGTGGGGCATCGCGCTAGTATAGCATGGCCGGTCGGCCGCCGGCCGCCGTCACGGCCTCGTGATAGATCCGCAGCCCGTCGAGGACGAGGTGCGGCTCGACGGCGTCGATCACGCCGCTATGCCGGGCGATCGCTTCCGCGAGGCCGCCCGTCGCGATGACGCGCGCGTCCTCGCCGATCGCCTGCCGCATGCGGCGCACGAGCGCCTCGGCCTGGCCGACGAAGCCGTAGACGATCCCGGCTTGCATCGCGGAGACGGTATCGCGGCCGATCGGCCCGTTCGGCGCTTCGAGGGCGACGTGGGGCAGCTTCGCGGTCCGCTCGACGAGCGCGTCGATCGAGATCGCGATCCCGGGCGCGATCGCCGTGCCGATGAACTCGCCCTCGCGCGAGACCGCCGAAAACGTCGTCGCGGTCCCGAAGCCGATCACGACGAGCGGCGCTCCGAAGCGAACCTTGGCGGCGACGGCGGCCGCGAGCATGTCCGACCCGAGCTCCCGCGGGCGCTCCGTCGTCACCTCGATCAGCGTCTGGTCGGCCGCGCCGAAAAAGCGCGGCGTCGCGCCGAACGCGTTCTCGCACGCCCACGTCAGCGGCCGGTCGAGTTGCGGCACGACGCTCGAGATCGCGACCGCCCGCACGCGCGCGGCCGCGATCTGCGAGCCCGCGAGCAGCATCCCGAAGAGCGCCGAGAACTCGTCGGGCGTCCGCCGCGACGAGGTCTCGATCCGCCAGTTGCGCGCGAGCGAGAGCGCGCCCGCCTCGTTCGCCGCGTAGAAGCCGAGCTTCGTCTCCGAGTTGCCGACGTCGATCGCGAGGAGCATCAGCGCGCCCGCGCTTCCGCGCCGGGGATCGCACGCAAGCGACCGATCGCGTCCCAGAGCCGGCCGGCCAGCTCGCGCTTCGACCCCGCTCCCAGCTCGTCGCGGCCGTCGGAGCCGTGCAGCAGCACGAGCTCACTCGGACCCGTTCCGAAGCCGCGTCCCGGCACCGAGACGTCGTTGACCGCGATCGCGTCGAGGTGCTTGCGGGCGAGCTTCTCACGCGCGTTGCGCTCGTGATCGCCCGTCTCGGCCGCAAAGCCGACGAGGAACGTCCCGTTCTTGCGCGCGCCGAGCTCGGCGAGGATATCGCGCGTCCGCACGAGCGCGAGCGATTCGTCGCCGTCGTGCTTCTTCAACTTCGTTTCCGAGCTCGTCGCCGGGCGGTAATCCGCGACGGCAGCCGCGGCGAGGACGACGTCCACGCCGCCGCCCGTTCCCGGCGGCCGCGTCGTTTCGAACCGCGAACCATCCTCGAAGCATGCGAAGACGGCGTCGTACATCTCCGCGGCGGACTCGATGCGATGGACGCGGACGCCGGGGGGCGGCGCGACGCTCGTCGGGCCGAGCACGAGATCGACCTCGGCGCCGCGCGCGGCCGCGATCCGCGCGAGTTCGATGCCCATCGTCCCGGTGGAGGCGTTGGAAAGAAAGCGGACCGGATCGAACGCTTCGCGCGTCGGGCCCGCCGTGATGAGGATCCGCTCGCCCGCGAGCTCCGCCGAACGCCCGACCGCGGCGTCGATCGCCGCGAGGATCGCCGCCTGGTCGGCGAGCCGCCCGACGCCGTGCTCGCGCTCGGCGAGGAAGCCCTCGCCCGGCGGCACGATCGTCACGCCGCGCGCGTGCAGCGTCGCGAGATGCGCTTGCGTCGCGGGATGGAGGTACATCTCCACGTTCATCGCGGGCGCGACGACGAGCGGCGCGCGGGTCGCGAGCGCGATCGCGGTCAGGAGATCGTCCGCCAGGCCGAGCGCGAGCCGCGCGAGCGTGTCCGCCGTCGCGGGCGCGATCGCGACGACGCTCGCGCTGCGGGCGAGCGCGACGTGCGGGATCGTCTCGGGCGCGTCCCACACCGAGGCGAGCACCGGCCGCCGACTGAGCGCCGCGAACGTCAGCGGCGCGACGAAACGCGTCGCGGATTCCGTCATTACGACGTCGACCTCGTCGCCGTGCTGCACGAGGGCGCTGCAGAGGGCGGCCGCCTTGTACGCGGCGATCCCGCCGCAGACGCCGAGCACGACTCGCCGGGCGTTCACGAACGGACGAGATCGCGGCGCACGGGCGTCACGATCGGATCCTCCGCGCCGGCCGCGAACAGCGAGACGTTGTCGAGCAAGCGCGTCCGGCCCGCGAGCGCGACCCCGATCGCGACGGCCGGCGCGTCGATTCGCTCGAGCGGCGCGAACGTGAACGGATCGACGATCGCGAGATATTCCCAGCGCAGCGGCACTTCGAGCAGCGCGGCTCCGAGCGCGCAGGCGCGCGCTGCATCCGTCTCGCCCGCGGCGAGCGCGGCTTCGATTGCGCCGAGCGCCCGCCGCAGACTCGGCGCCGCCGCGCGCTCGGGGGGCTCGAGGTATACGTTCCGACTCGAGAGCGCGAGGCCGTCCGGTTCGCGTTGCGTCGGAACGACGACGACGTTGGTCGGGAGGTCGAGATCGCGGACCATCGCCCGGATCACGGCCGTCTGCTGGACGTCCTTCTGGCCGAGATAGAGCGAGGTCGGCTCGAGGGCGTTGAGGAGTTTCACGACCACGGTCGCGACGCCGCCGAAGTGCCCGGGACGCGCCGCGCCTTCGAACCGCCCGGCGAGCGGCCCGACGTCGACCGTGCTCGCGAAGCGCGGCCCGTACATGCGCGAGACGTCGGGGGTGTAGAGCAGATCGACGCCCGCGGCGCGCAGCAGCTCCGCATCGCGCTCGGCGGCGCGCGGGTAGCGGTCGAAATCCTCGCCCGGCCCGAACTGCAACGGGTTCACGAAGATCGACGCGACGACCGACGCATTTTCGGCGCGCGCACGGCGAACGAGCGCGAGGTGCCCCTCGTGCAGGGCGCCCATCGTCGGCACGAGGCCGACGGGTCGAAGCAACGTCCGCGCGATCGCACGCGCGGAAGCGGGCGTCCGAACCGTCTGCATCAGTCTTGCATCACACGCAACAGCGTGCGGCCGAGCATGAATCGCTCGCCCGGGACGAGCGCCGCCTGCGTCACCACGTGGCCGTCACTCCCGACGCGCGTGCCGTTTCGGCTTTCGAGGTCGGCGAGGACGAGCGCATCACCATCCTCGTGAATTCTCGCGTGGCGGCGGGAAATGTAGCGATCGAGCGTGATACACGCTCCGGCAACGGATTCGTCGCGACCGATCGTGATCTCGCGTTCGAACGTCCACGTTTTGCCGTCGAGCGGCCCGCTCAAAACTTCCAAGATGTACATAGCCTAGAGGCGCGTATTCAAGGCCGTCGAGGCTTTTCCGGTGAAATCGGGGGGACGATTATGGCGAGCGAAAGCGAACACGGAACCCTGGACGACCTCCTCAATCTCCTTGAGGTCGATCCCGACGCGCTCCGCGAGGCGGAGTTCGCGCAGACGCAGTTCATCCTCGATACGCTCGTCGGGAAGACGATCCGCGCGGCTGAGATCGAGGATACGCGGATCGTCATCGAGACGAACGAGGGGAATCGCTACTTCTTTTACGGCTTCATGGGCGGCGGCCACGCCTAACCGCTAATCGTCGAGCGCGTCGTCCTCGACGGCGATGCGCTGCACTTCGTCCGAGACGTGCGCGACGATCGCTTCTTGATCGCGCGGATCGATCTGCGTGAACGCGACGCCGTGGAAGAACTGCTTGTTCTCGGCATTGTAGAACGAGAGGACGATTCGGCCGCGCGCGACGATCTCTTTATCGACCGTCGGGATGCGAAATCGCAGCAACAGGACGCAACCGAGCGGAAGATCCTCGCTCGTCGAAAGCCGGATACCGCCGCCGCCGAGATCGCTCGAATCGCCGATGTGAACGGTGGTCTCGCCATCGCGCGTGTAGTTGACCGACGTCGCGACGGCGACGCGTACGTAACGTCGCCGGTAGACGTTGTCGCCATCGGTAACCGTTAATTTCCCTAAGTCGCTCAAAACGGAGGTCCTCCCGGGGTCGAAGATTCTGCGATCATCGGCTTATGCTTTTTTGTTCGAGCGCCTGCGCTGCGAGGACCGCTCCGAGATATACATGTTCGCGGCTCGTGCCGCCCTGCAGATAGATGTCGTACGGTCGGCGAAGCGGCGCGTCGCATGAGAGCTCGATCGTCGCGCCGGCGACGAACGCCCCACCCGACATGATGACGGGATCGCGATAGCCCGGGACCGGTCCCGGCTCCGGCGCGAATCCGGCATCGACCGGCATCGCCTGCTGCAGCCCCCGAGCGAAGGCGACGACCCGCTCGGCACTCCCTAATTTCAATGACTGCACGATATCATAACGCGCCAGATTAGGGGATGGATTGACGGCAAATCCGAGTTCCGAGAAGAGCGCGGCCGCGAAGTCGAGGCCGGCCAAACACTCACGAACGACGAGCGGCGCATAGAAGAGCCCCTGCACGACGGCTCGGAACAGACCGTACGTCGGGCCGAGGCCGCCCGCGAGCCCGGGCGCGACGTGGCGGATCGCGACCCGTTCCACGAGATCGGCGCGGCCGGCGACATAGGCGCCGCCGGGTGCGAGGCCGCCGCCGAGATTCTTGATGAGCGAGCCCATCACGAGGTCGCAGCCGTGCTCCGTCGGTTCGCTCGGCTCGACGAGTTCGCCGTAGCAATTGTCGACGAGAACCGCCGCCCCCGGCGCCGCTTCGTGCGCGACGCGCGCGATCGCGCCGCACTCCGCGGCCGAGAGCGGCCGGCGCGGCGCGTACCCGCGCGAGCGCTGCACGAACACGACGTCGACGCCCGCCGCGCAGGCTGTGCCGAGCGCGTCGAGATCGGCGCCGCCGCCGTCGCTCTCGGCGAGCAGCGACACTTCGTGGTACGCGATGCCGCGCTCGACGAGCGAACCCGGGGCCTCCGCGATCGCGTTACGCAGCGTGTCGTAGGGGCGGCCGGTCGCAGAGAGCAGCCGGCCGCCGTGGGGCAGGCACGCGTCGAGCGCGGTCACGATCGCGTGCGTCCCGCTCACGAGCGAGAGCCGTGCGAACGCGCGCTCGGCGCCGAAAACGCGCGCGAGCAGCGCCTCGTACCCGGCCCGCGCGGCATCGTCGTAGCCGTAGCCGTTCGTGCCCGCGAGCGCGCTCTCGGGGAGCCGCTCGTCGTAGAACGCGCGCAACACCTTCGCCCGGACTGCGGCCGCGACGGCGTCGCGGGCCGGAACGTTCGCCGTACGCGCGTAGGCCAGCCGCGCCGCATCCGCGACGCGCGTGCCGACCGGGAACCGTTCGAGCAACGCGTCGATCACGCCGCGACCTCCGGCTCGTCTCGCGCCGAGCGCTGAAAGGCGCGGACGAACGGCGCGTAGATCGCCGTCGCGAGCGCGAGATCGACGAGCATCAGGATGACGGACCGCCAATCGCGCGTCGCGAGAAAGACGTTCACCGGGACGGGGACGACCGAGGGGATGTAGTACGCCGGCCGCGCGACGAATCCGAGCGCGACCGCCTCGTAGGAAACGATCGCGAGCGCGAGCGGCGCGACGACGAACGGCACGCCGAGCGTGGGATTGAGGACGAGCGGCACGCCGAACATCAGCGGCTCGTTCACGTTTGCAAATCCGGGCAAGAGCGTCGCGAGGGCGATCCGGCGGACGCGCTTCACGCTCGTGCGCGTCAGCAGCGCAACGAGCGGCAGCGTCGCACCGGCGCCGCCCGGGAAGACGAAGAGGAACATCGAGACGGTGACGATGTGCGGCAGCGGATGGTTGTGCGCGAGCGCCGTCGTGTTCTCGAGCTGCAAGCGAATGTAGACCGGCAGCACGACGGGCGCGAGGAGCGCCGGTCCGTGGATGCCGACGAGCCACAACAACGTCTCCACGAGCGTGATGACGACGAGCGCTTCGAGGCTGTCGCCGAGATTACCGAGCGGCGAGATCGCGCGATCGAGCATCCCCGTCAGCGAGAAGCCGAAGGCGAGCAGCGCCGCGGCCCCGCCGATGACGATCGCGGCGCCGAGCGCGTAGCCGCCGGCCGCTCCGAGCCGAGCGCGCAGCGCCGCCATCAACGCGATCGTGCCGAGCCCGATCCCGATCGCGAGAAAGAGGCCGCTCGCGCCGAGCGCCTGCGTGAGCGCGACGAACGACGACGCCTTTTGATAGGGCAGCGAGATCGCGAATGCGGCGACGGTAACCGCGACGCCGAGCGCACGCGGCACGCCGCGACGCCTCGCGTAGTCGAAGGCGAGCAAGACGACGAGTAATCCCGACATCGCACCGAACGCCGCCGTGAACGACTCCGAGAAACGCGCGAGCAGCGTCCCGTGTGCGAAAAGCATCAACACGACGAGCCCGACGCCGAGCCCGATAAAGCTCGGCGGCAATGTCGCTTGGATCGCGAGCATCTCCGGCGCTTCGGCGAACAGCCGGACACGCGAAACGAGCGCCTCGGTTAGCGGGCGCAATCGCGCGCCAAATTTCTCGCGGGTCGAGGACACGAAGGACGTCCGTTCGCGCGCCGCGCGTCTATTACCCCGCGCGCACGCGCCCGGGAGCTTCTGGGCGGCCCCGGTTTAGAGGCGGCGGAAGACCGCCTCGACGCGACCCACGATGGTGACGTCTTTCGCGTAGATCGGCTCCATCGTGCGATTCTCGGGCTGCAGCCGAACGCGCCCATTCTCGCGGAAAAAGCGTTTGACGGTCGCTTCGCCTTCGACCATCGCGACGACGATCTCGCCGTTGCGTGCATCGGGTTGCGGAACGACCACGATCAAATCGCCGTCGAGGATCGCGGCCTCGATCATCGACTCGCCGCGCACGCGCAGCATGAACGACCCGGCGTGCCGTGCGAGATCGGGCGGGACGACGAAATCGCCTTCGCGCTGCTCCGTCGCCGTCGCGAGGGCGCCGGCGGCGACACGTCCGACGATCGGCAGCACGCCGTACGGGATCTCGCGAGCCGCAGCGACGACGGTCGGCGGCGGTATCGACGGCGGCCCCTTCGGATCGATCGGCGTCAAGGCGCGCGGCTTCGTCGGATCGCGGAAGATCAGCCCGAGGCTCTCGAGCGTACGCAGATGCGATTGAACCGTCGACGACGATGAGAGACCGACGAGCACTCCGATCTCTCGCACCGACGGCGGGTAGCCGCGTTCGAGCGTAAATGCACGAATGGCCTCAAGGATATCGAGTTGCTTCTGCGTCGGGGCGCGCTGCGACATCAGTTGAATCTGCTCCGGCAACGACGCACGAACGCGCCGTTCATTGCGGCAACGATACCACATATCCACAGGCTCGTGCAAACGTATGTTCGATTTTTGTTGACATCCCCACAGGCTGCTTGCTAAAATGTCGTAGACGAACACGCGTTTGCCCCAAGATATGGTGAGGAGCTCGGAACGATGTACTCATACAAGCGCAATCGGATCACGCTGATGCCGGCCCTTTCGCTCGCGGCGCTGAGTGCCTTGATCGCGATCCCCGCGCTCTCTCAATCAAAGCTCTACGCCGCCGGCCCGACGCATCGCGTGACGGTGACGGTCAAGGGCGGCGAGAGCCTTTGGAACATCGCCGATCGCTTCACCCCGAGCGGCCAAAGCACCCAAGAGACGATCGATCGAATCATGGAGACGAACCATCTCGCCGGCCCGACGATCGTCCCGGGCGAGCGCCTGATCATCGTTCGGTAATCAGGCCGTTGGCAAGACAAGCGTCACGATCTCGACTCCGCTCCGACGCCCCGATTGAAGATTCAGAAAACGACTCCAAATCTGGGGTCGTTTTCTTTCTGCCGTAATCGCAAGGCCCGGGGAGCCTCAATAGGAGCGCCGAGCGGCCATCGCCGCCGAAGCGTCTCCATGGAGATTCGCTACGGGCGCCGGACGAGTGCTACGTCATGCCCGCCGTGATGTTCGAGGAATTCCAAGCCTTCCATGATCCACGTATCGAGCCCACCGCTCGTATGGCTCGCGACCTCGCGCGCAACGTGAGTTCGCGACATCAACCAACGTAGCTCGACCTGCGTCGTCGCGGGCCAGACGGCTTCTTCGCATTCTTCGCAGTGATATCCAAATCGCACCGCGTCGCTTTATGCGCCGGTCGGCGATGCCCCCTTGCTCGACGGATCGTCGTCGAGACCAAAGTTTTCAAATCGGATCCGCCGTTTGTGAAAAGAGAAGGCCCCATCTTACGATGGAGCCTTCTCTATTTCGGACTCGAGAGTCGGGCCTTAGAGTTTGAGATTGCCCGTTACGTAGACACCGAAAGGCTGCTCATTGAACACGGGAGCGTATGCATGTTGGGCCTGCGGCTGAATTGCGTCTCCCGGGTTGTAGGTATTACCGATGTCACCCGACTGGCCGACGTAATCGACTCCATACGAGCACGCTCCGGCGACCGCCCAGGGGACCTTCGAACCTCCGAAACAGGTGTTCACGAGATTCGAGAGGTTGGCCGTCAGCGAGAAA
Source organism: Vulcanimicrobiota bacterium (assembly GCA_964658425.1). Taxonomy (GTDB): domain Bacteria; phylum Vulcanimicrobiota; class Vulcanimicrobiia; order Vulcanimicrobiales; family Vulcanimicrobiaceae; genus CAZZYZ01. The sequence continues at coordinate 24,774 of CAZZYZ010000013.1, forward strand.
TTCTTGCTGACGTCGTAGTTGAGCTGCAGATGCATCAGCAGCTGCGTCGGATTCGAGTACGCTCCGAGCCCGTCGAAGGCTCCCGACTCCGGGTTCGGGATGCCGCCGTTAAGCGTTCCGCACGAGCTTGCATCGTATGCGGCGCCACCGGTCGATCCGTACTTATACCGCGGATCGCCGACCGAGCTCGTTCCGAGTGCGGCCGTACACGACGTCGGATCGATCCCGAGCGTTGCGAGCGGCGAACCGTACCGCGCTCCGGCGAAGAGCTGCACGATCGGCGTGATCGAGAAGCGCTTGACCTTCTCATTGAGCGCGAGCGACGCGACGTAGGGATAGCCGTACTGATCCGCCGAGACACCGATACCGGCCGGGATCGTATCGTACGGGATGTATTTCTGCGACGCGCTGAACGCATTCGCGTCTTGCATCGGAGCATTGTAATACGGATTCGCGATGCTGGTCGGACCGCAGTTCGGATCGGCCGTTCCGCCACCGGTCGCAGTCACGAGCGTATAGCAACGAGCGCCGCCGCCGGCCTTCGTCAACGCGTTGTACGCGTTGATGCCGTTGACGACCGACGTGAGGACGGTCGTACCGTTCGAGAGATTGTTGTACTTGATGTAGCTGTTCGTGTACGCAAACGAGAGCTTCGCCGAGAGGCCTTCGCGGCTGAAGTCACCCTTGTCGAGTTCGAACTCGACACCTTGCGAGGTCTGATTTCCGACCGCGAGACCGGAGACGAAATTCGTCGCACGGTTGAGGTAGAATTGCTGACTCTGATTTTGCGTCTTGCGCAAGAACGGCGAGATCTTGAACGAGACCTGATTCGGCAGCGCCTGCTCGATCGAGAAATCGTAGTTGTTCGAAGCGGCCGGCGGGACGTTGTGATTCGGCGTCGTGAAGCCGTACTGCTGGAAGCCGTACGTGCCGTAGAGCGTCGAGGGCGAATTCGCCTGTAACGTGTTGTACTGCTCGAACGCGGTGTTCGGAGGCTGCGTGTAGCGACCGTATGCGGCGCGGAAAACCGTCGTCGGGGTAACCGAGTACGTAAATCCGGCGCGCGGCTGAAACTCCGGGTACGTCTGAGTGACGCTGCCGGACGGGTTCGTGAAATTCACGTTTTGGAACGCACCGGCCGTCGTGCAACTCGCGTTATTCGCGATACCGAGTTGCGACTTCGAGTTGAGAAGCTGCGTCGTGTTGCTCTCGCACATCTCGCGATTGTACGCCGCGTAGTAGAACGCGCGAGCGTTGCCGCCCGACGTATCGCTGCCGATGAACTGATAATCGTCGAGCCGGAGCCCGAGATCGATGGTCAGTTTTTGGAACGGACGGATCGTGTCGTTGATCGACGCGCCGAAGAAGCGCGGCGTCACCGTATTGTACGTCGCGTATTGGCCGTTTCCGACGACGAGGTATTGGCATGGGCCACCACCGCACGCGGCAGCCGTGATCGGCGCGACCGTCCCGTTGTACACCTGTTGCAGCGTCGCGAACTGCGTACCGGTCGGATTTCCGGGCTTCGTGGCGGTCGGAGCCACGTAACCGTTGTAAGCCGTCGGTGACGAGAAGCAGCTGGTGGCCGCGCCCGTCGGATTGTAACAGACGCCGTTGGTCGGGTTCGACGAGTCGACGAGGACGCCGACCGCAGTACGCGCGTTGTACGTATTCGGGAGGTACTCACCGTTGATGTACTCCGTATTGTTGTCGCGAAGCACGCCCGCCGTCGAATAGTCTCCGTTGATGCTCAGCAAATTCTGAGAGTTGATCTGATCTTGGAACGTGAAACCGGCGCCGCGCGAATGGGACTCGAGCTCGTAGTCGCCGTTCGACGCACCGAGCGGAATGTAGGCCGAGTTTTCGCCCGAGATGAGCCAGTCCGAATAGTACGAGTAGCCGTATGCGCGAATGAACGCGCTGGAGCCGAGCGACTTCGTAAACTGACCCTTTACGATCGATTGGTCGTTGTTGAAGCCTTCACGATCGCCCGGATTGATCTGATCGTCGAACGTGTGCTGGTTCGAGTTCGGGAACGAGTAGATGCTCGCGTACTTTTGATAATTCGTCGGCAGGAAGCCGCCCGTCGGTAAACCGAGCTGATAACCGTCGATATACGTGATGGTGTTCGGCTTGCCGTTCGTAAGGAAACCGGCATTCGTTCCGCTGACGTTACTATTGCCCGCAAACGTGCCGCCGGCGATGACGTTGAGATTCTGCCAGAAGCCGACGCCGCCGAGATCGTTCGCCGAGCTGTACAACTGCGTGTGCAGCGCGCTGTTGTCGAACAGCAGCTGGATGTCGTCTCGCGTTCCGTCCTTGTGCGGGAAGTAGTAGTGGAAATTTGCGACCGTATCGCGATCCGAGACGGACGACTGCGAGAACGAATTATACGGCCCGAGGACGAGGCCCTGAGGCGTGAGCTTACCATTGTTGTAGCATGATGGGACGATGCCCTGAGAGATACCCTTCGACGAACAATTGATGACGTCGCCGAGCGAATCGAGCGGGTAGCCGTACGAATTCGCGAGACTCGCACCGTCGTAGTTGTCGACGTAGCGCTGGTCTTGGTTGTATCCGCCGGCGCCGACATAATACGAAAAGCGATTGTTCAGCGCCGTGCCGCCGAATTCGAACGACGCCTTGTGATAGTACGGCGATCCGATGCCGAGATCGAGATTTGCGAAACCCGGATTGGTACCGGTCTTGATGACCTGATTGATGTACCCCGAGATGCCGATCGACTGCGTGCCGGGCGGCGGAGCACCCGTGTAGACCTGGAGTTCCTGTTGACCGAGCGACGAGGTCGCGCTCGACGGATAGTTATCGAAGGACCGATTGATCGGGATACCGTCGAACTGGTAACCGATCTGATCGTAATCGCCGCCGCGGATCGAGAGCGTCGCGCCGGCGCCGATGTAGCCGCCTTGTCCAGGAGCGACCGCAACGCCCGGCACCGTTGAAAGCGCCGAGAATGCGGAGTCCTGAGTCGCACCGCCGCCTGCCGCGGAGAGCTTTGCCTGTTGCGTGGCATTGATCGAGTAGACGTCGGCCGTCGTACCGGGCCGCACGAGATTGCCCGCCGAGCGGGCCGTCACCCGACCGATGGTCGAGAGCGACTTCGAGAGCCCGAGCGTGATCTCGCGTGTGTTATCCGAGACGATCGTGACGCCCGGCGATGAGTTCGCCTGAAACCCCTGCAACTCGGCGGAAACGGTGTACGTGTCCGGCGCGAGCGAGA
>CAZZYZ010000014.1:0-27634 GCA_964658425.1 Vulcanimicrobiota bacterium
GCCGGAACGCTCACGGCGTCCGGCGTCGGGCTCCTCTTCGCGTACGACGGGCTGCTCGGCGTCGCGCTGCAATTGCCCGTGACGAGGTTTTCCGGGCGCATCTCCGCGGCGTCGGCCGTCGCCGCGAGCGGCATCGCGCTCGCAGGTGCGTTCGGCGCGCTGCTGGCGTCGGCGCACGCGCCGAACGTCGTCGCCGCCGTGACGCTCGCGGCGTTCGCGAGCATGTTCGCGGGCCCGCTCGTGCAGGCGCTCGTCGCCGAACTCGCACCGGCAACGTCGCGAGCCGCATACATGGCGGCGTTCAGCGTGGTGCAGGACGTTCGCGACGCCGCGGGACCCGCGGCGGGGAGCGCGCTGTACGCCGTCGCCTCCCGCCTCCCGTGGCTCGCCGGTATGCCGATCGCGCTCGTCGCGTCCGCGGCACTCGCGCTCGCCGTTACGGCAGAAGCAGGCCGCGCAACGCATCGTGGAGCGCGCCGTTCGTCGCGAGAATAGATCCGCCGTGCACCGCGAACGCGCCGCCGTCGATCGCGCTGACCGTCCCGCCCGCTTCGCGCACGAGGAGCGCGCCCGCGGCGACGTCCCACGCTTTGAGATCGAACTCCCAAAACGCATCGAAACGCGAGCGCGCGACGAAGGCGAGGTCGAGCGCGGCCGATCCGTCGCGGCGCACCGCCTGCGCGGTCCGCGAAAGCGTCGCGAAGTTCTCGCCGTTGCGATCGTAACCGTTCGGCACGAATCCGGTGCAGACGAGGGCGTCCGCGATCGCCGCCGTCGCCGTCACCTGCATCGACACGCCGTTGCACGTCGCGCCCGCTCCGCGCCGCGCCGCGTACATTTCGTCGAGCGCGGGCGCATAGATCGTCGCCGCCTCCAGTACGCCCGCCCGTTCGTACGCGATCGAAACGCAATAGAGCGGATAGCCGTGCGCGTAATTCGTCGTGCCGTCCAGCGGATCGACGATCCAGCGCTCGTCGCTCGTCCCCTCGTGCACGCCGCCCTCTTCGCCGAGGATCGTCGCGTGCGGGGTCGCGGCGAGCAATCGCTCGACGATGAAGACTTCGCTCGCCCGATCGGCGACGGTCACGATATCGCCGCGCACGGCCTTCTGTTCGATGCCGAGCGGGCCGTTCGCATACGAGAGCAGGAGGCGCCCCGCTTCTCGAGCGGCTTCGATCGCGGCATCTAGCGGGTCCACGGGTCTCCGATATCAGAAGAGCGGCGCATGATCCAACGCATCGTTATCGCGCTCGAAGCCGCTGTCCTCGCGCTCTGGGCGGGCGCGATGGCGGGCTTCGCGTTCGTCTTCGCGCCGATCGCGATCAAGATCGTGCCGCGCATGGACGTCTTCGCGACGCTGATCGCGAGCACGATTCGCGGGGTCGCGAGCTTCGGAAACGTCTGCGGTGCGATCGCGCTCGCAGCGAGCGCCGTGCGCCTGCTGTGGCCCGCGGCGCGCGGCCTCGCGCTGCTGCGCATCGTGCTCGTCGCCGTGGCGCTCGGTGCTTCCGCGTACGAGATCCGTGCGATCATCCCGCAGATGGAGCGCACCGCGGCCGCGATCGGCGGCCCGGTCGACAGCGTCCCCAAAAGCGATCCGCGTCGCGAAGCCTACGACGCATCGCACAAAGCATCGACGCGCGTCTACGGCCTCGCGTTCCTCTGCGTGCTCGCGGCGGTCGTCTTCGTGCCGTTCGGCCGCGCGCGCGAGGATTGACCCTGCGCGTACGAACGCCGTATACTCGGAGCAACGACATCTCGATAGGTGAGGCGTCTGCGTAACACATAAGCCGCTGCCCGGAAACGTCGAAAGACGCCAAGTGGGTGGAACAGGCTCCGCCGAACGAAGGCGGCGCTCAAAGCGGCTGGGTTCTCTCGCGAGATTCCCTACGGTGCGCAGTGCCGAAACTCGAGCGACTGAGATGTAGGGCCGGCCTTCGTTTGAGGTCGGGCTTATGGTTCGGTCGCTCGTTCGAGCGGTCGTTCCGATGCTCGATCTCCGGAGGGTGCCATGGCAAGCTTTCACGACGGCTATCTCTCCGAACTCGTCGGCCGCTCCGTCGTCGTCACCGAAGGCGGCGGCACGAAGCAGATCGGGAAGATCGCCGATTTCGTCGTCGATCATCCCGACGACACGTTCCCGCGCATCGACGGGCTCGTCGTGAAGACGCCCGGCGGCCGGGTGACCTCGCCCGTCGCGGACGTCGTGGAGATCGATACGAAGGGCGCCGTCCGCATCCGCGTCGCTCCGACCGCACCGACGCTCGAAGACGATCGCCGGCTTTTCCTCATCAAGGATCTCTTCGATAAGCAGATCGTCGACGTCGACGGCCGCAAAGTCGTCCGCATCAACGATCTCGAGGTCGCGAACACGGGCGGCGTGCTACGCGTCGTGGCGGCCGATATCGGGCTCTCCGGGCTTCTGCGGCGCATGGGCGCGGGCGGCGTCGCCCCACGCCTGCTCGAACGCGTCCCCCGAACGCTCATCTCCTGGCACGACGTCGCGCCGATCACGGGCGTCAATCCTTCGGAGGTAAAGCTTTCGGTTTCCGAATCGCGCCTCAAGCGGCTCCATCCCTCGGAGCTCGCGGAGATCATCTCCGATCTCTCCTCGCGCGATGCGGCGCGCGTCGTCAGCTCGCTCGACGACGAGACCGCGGCCGATGCGTTCGAGCATCTCGATTCCGACGTGCAGCGCCGCGTCATCCAGGATCTCGGCGACGAGCGCGCGGCCGACATCATCGAGGAGATGGACTCGGACGATGCGGCCGATCTCCTCGGCGAGCTCGACGAGGAACAGCGCACGCGCCTGCTCGCGAAGATCGAGGACCGCGACTATGCGGACGAGCTCGAAGAGCTCGTGGAATACGAACCCGATACGGCGGGCGGCTTGATGACGACAGATTACGTCTACATCTACGCGCATCGGACGACCGAGGCGACGATCGCGAAGATTCGGGAGCTCGCCCCGCAATCCGAATTCCTGTATTACCTCTACGTCACGGACGCGCATCAAAAATTGCTCGGCGTCGTCTCGCTACGCACGATTCTGCTCGAGTTACCGACGGCGTTCATCCACAAGATCATGGATCGCGACATCGTGCGCGTCTCGCCCGAGACGAGCGCGGAGGACGTCGCATCCACGATCGCGCGCTACGATCTGCTCGCGCTCCCGGTCGTCGACAAGGACGACCGGATGCTCGGCATCGTGACGGTCGACGACGCGATCGATACGATCTTGCCCGAACGGCTCACCAAATCGTTACCACGTCTGGTTCGGCGCGGCGCGAAGGAGCACGATCGTGACGACGCCTGAGGCGGTCCGGCCCCCCGGACTATGGCGGCGGCTGCTCATGCTCTTCTCGATCATCGGCCCGGGGATCATCACCGCGAACGCGGATAACGACGTCGGCGGCATTCAGACGTATTCGATCGCGGGCGCGCAATTCGGCTACTCGATGCTGTGGCTGCTGATCCCGGTCACGCTCGCGCTCATCGTCACGCAAGAGATGTGCGCGCGGATGGGTGCCGTCACGGGGAAAGGCCTCGCGGATCTCATTCGAGAGAACTTCGGCGTCAAAATTACGACGATCGTGCTCTTCCTCTTCGTCGTATCCGACCTCGGGAACACGTCGGCGGAGTTCGCGGGGATCGCGTTCGCCTCACCCGTCTTCCAGCAATACATCCCGTTCCTGAGCAAATATCTGCTCGTCCCGCTCGCCGGCATCTTCGTCTTCACGATGGTGACGCGCGGTAACTATCGTGTCGTCGAAAAAGTCTTCTTCGGATTCTGCGTCGTCTATCTCGCCTACGTCGCGAGCGCGTTCGCCTTGCATCCGCCGTGGGGCCAGATCCTCAAAGCGACGGTGTTGCCGCGCTTCACGCCGACGCAGGCCTATCTGCTGACGGCGATCGGCGTCATCGGCACCACGATCTCACCGTGGATGCAGTTCTACATCCAATCCGCCGTCGTCGAGAAGGGCGTGCGGGTCAAGGATTATCCGTACTCTCGGATCGACGTGATCACGGGCGCGATCATCACGGACGTCATCGCCTTCTTCATCGTCGTCGCGTGCGGCGCGACGATCTTCGTGCACAACCAGCATCTCGCACCGGGCGCCCATCCGCTCGACGTCAGCAGCGCGGGCGACGTGGCGTCGGCGCTCGCGCCGCTCGCCGGAAAATACGCATCGCTGCTCTTCGCGATCGGTCTGCTCAACGCGGCGATCTTCACCGCATCGATCCTCCCGCTCTCGACCGCGTACTACGTCTGCGAAGCGTTCGGATTCGAATCGGGCGTCGAAAACTCGTTTCGCCAAGCGCCCGTCTTCTACGGGCTCTACGCGACGCTGATCGTCCTCGGCGGCGGGATCGTGCTCGTGGCGAGCGACGCATTCCAGCAGATCATCATCTTCTACTCGCAGGTCCTCAACGGCGTTCTGCTCCCGCTCGTCCTCGTGCTCATGCTGCTGCTCGTCAACAACAAACGCCTGATGGGCGCGTACACGAATAACCTGCTCTTCAATATCATCGCGTGGGCGACGGTCGTCATCGTCGGCGGATTAACCGTCATCTCGACGATCCAAACGATCCTCTCACCCGGCTCGAGCGGTCCGTGAGATCGTCGCACCGCTGCGAAGAGGCGGGCTAGCCGAGCGTTGCAGCGAACGCGTGTTGGCCGATCGAGTAGACGACGGCGATGATGACGAATCCGAGGGCGAGCGTCGCGATGACGAGGTTTCGCGGGCGGCCTTTCCGTTCGAACGCGGTCGCCATCGCATAGACGCCGCCCGTAAGAATCGCGAGGATCCAGTGCGCCGGCGGCGGGACGAGCTTCGTGACTCCCCAAACCGCGAACCCGAGGACGATCTGGAGGACGAGCACATACAGCACGTAACGACGAGCAGGGGCCCAGAAGATCGCAGCGAGTGCGACGACCGCAAGAATGGTGCCGATGCCCTGATGAGCGTACAGTATAGGATGCATATCGCGGGGGTCTTCGCGTGATCGATACCGCCGTCATGTCGAACGACGCACTCATCGAGTTCGCCGAGGGTCTCTCGCGCATCGCGAGCACGGGCGGCGGCCCGAAAGCGCTCGCCGCACACCTCGCGACGCTGCTGGACGCCGCGGTCCTCGTCGAGGACGGCGAGTGGCGCCACATCGCACTCGCCGGTACCGCGAGCGCCCGAAGCATCCCGCCCTCCGCGCGTGATCTCATCTCGAATAGCGAGCAGCGCGACGGCTCGATCCCGCTCGTTCGGCCGGGTGACGGGATCGACGGCGTCGCCGTGCCGATCCGCGGCGGCGATTCGCCGCTCGGGTGGCTCGCAGCGTTTCCGAACAGCGCGCCGGCGGACGGGCGGCTCGGGGCCGTTCGGCTCGCGGCCGCGGCGATCGGCGTCGAGCTCTCGCGCGATGCGGGCGGCGGGAAGAATCGTCGTAAATCGTTCTGGGATCGCCTGATCGCGCGGTCGTTCGACGATCCGATCGAAGCTCGCGACGATGCGGCCGCGCGCGGCATCACGCTCGCGAGCAATTACGTCGCGGTCGCGGTCGAAGCCGAAGGCCTCGACGAGGGCACCGCGACCGCGAAGATGGGCGACCTGCGGCGGCTCTCGCTCGAGGGGCTGCGCTCCGGACCGGGCGAGATCGTCGTGCTCGAACGCGGCGCGGGCTTCGTCTTCCTCTGTCCGGCGCCGCTCGAGATCGATGCGGCGAACGTGCGTACCGCGGCGACGCTCATTCCGCGCAACGCGACGAAGATGCACTTCTCGGCGAAGATCGTCGGCGGCATCGGCCGGCCGGCCGATGCGATCGCGGCGTACCGCACGGTCGAAGAAGCGCGCGAATCGATGTTCATCGCGCGCCGGCTCTTCGGCGGCTCACGCGTGATGCCGTACGACGATCTCGGCGTCTATCCGCTGCTGTTGCGCGGCGGCACGACGCAGGCCGAACTGCGCGCGTTCTCCGATCGCATCCTCGCACCGCTGCGTGCCTACGACGAGAAGCATCAGACCGAACTCATCCGCACGCTGCGGCTGTATTTCGACGTCGGCCAGAACGTCAAGACGGCGGCGGCCGAACTCTCCGTGCATCGGCACACGGTCTTCTATCGCTTGCGCCAGATCGCGGAGATCAGCGAGCACGACCTCGACTCCGCGCACGACCAACTCACTCTGCGAACGGCGATGGCGATCGATGCACTCAACCTCCACGAACGCTAAGGGAGCGAATAAACGCGACGTGCTGCGCGTCGCGAAGGAACGCGGGGTCGCATTCGTGCGGCTCTCGTTCGTCGACATCCTCGGCATCAACAAGAACGTCGCGATACCGGTCGCCGAACTCGAACGTGCGATCGAAGGCAAGATCTCGTTCGACGGCGGCTCGATCGATGGCTTCGTACGCGGCGAAGAAGCCGACATGATGCTGCTCCCCGATCTCGCGACGTTCGCGGTGCAGCCGTGGACCGAAGGCGGCCAAGTGGAGGCGCGCCTGATCTGCGACATTCTGACGCCCGACGGTGAAGCGTTCGAAGGCTGTCCGCGCACGACGATGCGCCGGGTGCTCGACGATATCGGCGACGTCCTACCGGGATTGCGAAGCGGGCTCGAGATCGAGTTCTATCTCTTCGATCTCTCGCACGACGGCATCCCGACGGCCGCGTCGAGCGACGTCGGCTCGTATTTCGACATCAACGAATCCGACCGCGGCGAGACGGCGCGGCTCGAGATCGTCACCGCACTCGGTGCGATGGGGATCGGCGTCGCGAGCGCCCATCACGAACACGGCGCGGGCCAGCACGAGATCGATCTCAAGGATGCGGGACTGCTCGACGTCGCCGACGCTCTCGTGACGACGCGAACCGTCGCGAAGCACGTCGCCGCACGTCACGGACTCCACGCGACCTTCATGCCGAAGCCATCCGAGACGCTCGCCGGGAGCGGCGTTCACGTGTACTTCGATTTCCCGCGCGACGCGGGCCACGAATCCAATCCCGAAGACCTCGACGAGACGACGCTCTTCGCGATCGCGGGGTTGTTGCAGCACGCGCCCGCGTTCACCGCGATCTGCAATCCGACGGTGAACTCGTACAAACGTCTCGTCGCCGCGTGGGACGCGCCGATCTATACCGTTTGGTCGCATCGCAGCGCGAACTCGCTCGTGCGCGTGCCGTCGCCCGTCGACGGTCACTCACGCATCGAAGTGCGCAGCGCGGATCCGTCGTGCAATCCGTATCTCGCGCTCACCGTGCTCCTCGCGAGCGCGGCCGACGGCGTGCGGAAGCGATCGCTGCCGGGCGATCCGCTCACGGGATCGACGTACGAACTCGGCGCGAAGGAACGCGACAAGCGCCGCATCCGCACGCTGCCGAAATCGCTGCGCGCCGCGCTCGTCGAGCTCGACGGCGATCCGGTCGTCCGCGGCGCGCTCGGCGATCACGTCTACCACGCCTTCCGCGATGCGAAGTTCGCCGAATACGAACGCTACCGACGCGTCGTCCACCCCTGGGAACGCGAGAATTACCTGCGGGTTTATTAACGCAGCGAGCCGGTCGAGGCGGCCGCCTCAAACCGTCTTCAGCGCGCCGTTCCCGACAGACCGGCCCGACGCAAAAGCTCCCACGCCGCCGCGACGTCTTCTTCCGTCGTTCGTTCGTTGCCGATCGCGAGGCGGATGACCGTCCGGCCGCGGAGTTTCGTCGTCGAGATGAACGCGTCGCCCGTCGCGTTGACCGCATCGACGATCGCGGCATTGTGCGCGTCGAGCGCGCCGCCTTTCAGACGCGCGGGCTCGTGCCGGAAGCAGACGACCGAGAGCGGATGCGGCGCGACGACCATCCACTCCGGCTCCGCCTCGACCCAGCCCGCGAACGTTTGCGCGAGGGCGACGTGGCCGCGCAGCAGCGCGCGAATGCCGTTCGCGCCGAAGTGCCGCACCGCGAACCAGAGCTTTAGCGCACGAAAGCGTCGTCCCAGCTGTAAGCCGTAATCCATGTAATTGCGAACGTCCGTCTCGGGCGTTACGAGATAGTCCGGTACCAAACTAAACGTCCGGCGCAGCAGCTCCATGTCGCGCACGTAGAGCACCGACAGATCGACCGGCACGAACAGCCACTTGTGCGGATTGACGACGATCGAATCTGCGTGCTCGCAGCCCGCGAGCAGATACGCGAGCTCCGGCACGATCGCGGCGGGTCCGGCGTATGCTGCATCGACGTGCAGCCACACGCCGTGCCGCTTCGCGACCTCCGCGATCGCCTCGACGGGGTCGATCGAGGTCGTCGACGTCGTGCCGACGGTCGCCGCGACGCACATCGGCCGCATGCCGCGCGCGATATCTTCGCGCAGCGCTGCGTCGAGGGCGTCCGGCCGCATCGCGAAGCCGTCGTCCGTCGCGACGCGCACGACGTTCTCGCGACCGATCCCGAGCGCGAGCGCGCCCTTCTCGATGTGCGAATGCGTTTGATCCGTGATGTAGACGCGCAACACCGGCAGATCGCCGCGGCCGGCGAGACCGCGCTCGCGAATGTCGAGATCGAGCGATTCGCGCGCGGCGGCGAGCGCGGTAAAGCCGCCGATCGATGCCGTGTCGTAGACGATCCCGGTGAGGCCGGCGTCGAGGCCGAGCAACTCGCGCAGCCACACGAGGACCGTCTCCTCGAGCTCGGTCGCGGCGGGCGACGTTCGCCACAGCATCGCGTTGACGTCGAGCGCGGCGACGAGCGCCTCGGCGACGACCGCGATCGGCGTCGCGCTGATCGCGAAATACGCGAAGAAGCGCGGGTGATTCCAGTGCGTGATCCCGGGAACGACGACCCTTTCGAAATCCGCGAAGATGCGCTCGAAGCTCTCGCCCTCGAGCGGAGCGTGGGCCGGGAGCGCAGCTGCGATTTCACCCGGGCGGGCCTGCGAGAGCACGGGATAGCGCCCCGGATCGCGATAATAGCGTGCGATCCAAGCCGTCGCCATCTCGAACGCTTCGAGGAGATCGAACTCCGGGAGCGGCGGCGCGTCGCCTACGGCGCGCTCAATCTCGCGGCCAGATGCCGATGATGTCGTCGATGTAGACGGTCTCGCCCTCACCGTCGGCTTCGCCGTGACCGAGATACACCGAGATGGAGCGCTCCGAAAGGAGCTCCGTGCGCATCAATCCGACACGTTCCGAGCCGTTCGCGAGCCGCATGCGCACGGGCGTACCGGCGAAGCTCTTGAGTATGGGGACGTCCACCTTGCGTTGCCGTTCCTCCATGACGAGTGTCCGACGCCGAGGCGACGGCGTCGGTTCCGATGCGATCATTCGCGACGGACCGGGATCACGTCCCGCACCGCGAAACAGCGGTAGCATAGCAAAAATCCCGCGATGGAGGCATCGGCGTCCCGTGAAGTATCGTACGTACCCGAAGACGGATATCGCCGTCAGCGAGGTCGGTTTCGGCCTCTGGACGACCTCGACCGGCTGGTGGGGCGACATGACGGACGACGAGGCAGTCGCCCTCATGCACGAAGCCCGCGATCTCGGCGTCACGCTCTTCGACGCGGCCGACACCTACGGCAACGGCCGCAGCGAAGAGCAACTGGGCCGAGCCTTCGAAGGCCGCCGCGGCGATGCGATCTTCTCGACGAAATTCGGCTACGATTTCTACGCCTACGCGGGCGAACGGAAAGGCCAACAGGAAATCCCGCACGACTTCTCGCCGGCCTTCGTTCGATTCGCGCTCGAGCAATCGCTCAAGCGCCTGCGCACCGACTACGTCGACATCTACGCCATTCATAACGCCCACCTCACCGAGATCGAGAACGACGAGCTCTTCGCGTTGCTCGAAGAGTTCAAGGCGGCGGGGCAGATTCGGAGTTACGGCGTCGCGCTCGGGCCCGCGATCGGCTGGCTCGTCGAAGGGTGCGAGGCCGCGAGCAAACGCAACGTGACGAGCATTCAAATGATCTGGAACATGCTCGAACAGTTTCCGGGCGATCGCATGCTGCGCGCCGCCTACGATGCGAACGCCGACTCGGGCTATCAGATCCGCGTCCCGCACTCGAGCGGCATGCTCGAAGGCCGCTACACGCTCGAAACGACGTTCGATCCCAAAGACCATCGCAGCCATCGGCCCAAGCAATGGCTGATCAACGGCGTGCAAAAAGTTGAGACGTTGCGATTCCTCGAAGAACCCGGCCGCACGCTCGGCCAGGCCGCGTTGCAATGGCTGCTCTCGGAACCGCGCGTGATGACGACGCTTCCGAACATCTACGATAGCGCGATGTTGCGTGAATTCGCGGCGACCTCCGATACGCCGCCGCTCTCGCAAAGCGAGCTCGCCCGGATCGCGGAGCTCGCGAAGACGAACTTCGGCGTCGAGGAACCGCCCGGGCGCTACAAGGGAACGATGTCCTTCGAACCCGCGGATCTCGCGGCGGCCGGGAGCCGCGCGTGAAGGCCGTCCTCACGAAAGCGGCGCCCGCGCCGATCGGGCCCTATTCGCAAGCGATCGACTGCGGTGATATCGTCTTCTGCAGCGGGGCGATTCCGCTCGATCCCGTCTCCGGCGAGATCGTCCCGGGCGGCGTCGCCGAACAGACGAAGCAGGTCATGGCCAACGTCGATGCCGTGTTGCGCGCCGCGAACTGCACGTTCGCAAACGTCGTCAAGACGACGATCTACCTCATCGACATGTCGGAGTTCGCCGCGGTGAACGCCGTCTACGGCGAAGCATTCGCGGCCGCGACGCCGCCCGCGCGCTCGACCGTCGCCGTCGCGGCGCTGCCACGCGGCTCGCGCGTCGAGATCGAAGTGATCGCCCGGCGCGGCTAGCGTTCAGACCGAGGTCGCGCGCGGCACGAAAAACCGCTTGAGACGATCGAGCGACGTGAGCTGCGCGGGGCCGGGCATCGGAGCCGCGATCCGTTCGGTCGCGGCCGTTTGCGCCGTTGCGGGGCGTTTGGAAGCGCGCGGTCTTACCGCATCTCCGGCCGCGATCCTCGTGCGCGCGGAGACGCGCGCGCGGATCGTGTTGGGATGCGGCGCCGATACGTTCTCCGCGACACAGCGCGCACGAATCTTCTCGCAGAGCACGCGAATCGAGGTCGGGCGCCCCGCCTCGAAGTGCGCGTCGATCGATTCGACGAGGATGCGTTCACCATCGGAGGGCAGGCGGCTCTTCCCACGACCGCCGTCCGATCGACCGGGCAGAAGCGCGGTGAGCGTGCGCTCCGCCTCGTATCGCCGCAGCCATGCATAGACGGTCGTGAGATGACAGCCGGCGAGGACCGCGCGTTCGCGGACGTCGGCGGTCGTTCGAGCGCGATCGACGAGCGGCTCGATGATTTGCATACGACGGACGGCATCGTTCCAGGCTTGTTCGTCCTCGAAACCTAGGCGCATCTGCTCCGGCGAAGCCGAGAGCATGTCATTCTCTCTCATGCCACGTGGTATCGGCTGGAGTTGCCTCCTGGTATACCTTTTTGCATGATATCCTACGCTATCAGCCGGCCGAAGCCGGAGGAAGGCGCAACGGATACGGCAGGCGACGACGCCGTACGACGCTCGGCGACGCCGGGTTAACACGCGATTGGAACACGCGACCGAAGCGTAGCCCCGCGATCGCTGCACGCAAGGACGCGGCGACGGCATGCTCGATGCATCCGCACCGTCGCGTATCACGGAACGCGGCGCAAACGCATGCCACCCTTCGCTTTTCCGTCATTCCGAAGCGAGATGCGATCGCTCGGGCGGCCGACTCGCAGCCTCTCTTCGCGAGAGACGGCGCATTTCGATGCGCGAGCGTCGATCTCGACCGTCGATGTACGAAGCCGAGCGGCGACAACGATCCACGAATCGATTTAGATGCCACACCGCATACTGTAGATGCCCGTGGCGCCCGTGACATGTGCCACGATCACTTCGCACCGAGCGATTCCCCTCGATATACCAAGCGACGATGCCGATTCGAGATGACGTGGTCCCACTATGGGATCTTTCACCGCGTTCTCGGAGGTTGTCATGCAACGTCTCAAGGCCGCGTTCGCACTGTCAGCGGTCGCGGGAACGCTACTCACCGCAACGGCAGCGAACGCTCGCCCGGCCATCACGCTCAAACTGCAAGGTCTCGTCGTTTCCAAAGCATCGGACGGTTCCGAGAAGACGACTCCGATCGAGCAGCAGCAGCCGGCGCCGGGTCAAACGATCCGCTACCTCATCGTCGCCTCCAACGGCGGCAGCGATGCAGCCAAATACTTTAGCTCCGTAGGGAAAATCCCCGCGGGGACGTCGTACGTTGCCGGGAGCGCGCAGGCGCCCACCGCGCACGTCGAGTTCTCCCTCGATAACGGAAAGACGTGGGCCGCGAAGCCGACGATCGCCGTGCATACGGCGCAAGGCGACACGCGCCGTGCGGCCGATCCGCAATCGTACACCGCCGTACGATACGTCGCGAACGCGGCGCTTGGAGCCAAGAGCTCCGAGACCTTCGCCTATTCGGTACGGGTGAAGTAAGATGCGTTTCACTCATCGATTCGCCGCCGCGGCCTCGCTCGCGTTCGGCGCTTCGTTCATCGCGATGCCGCTCGCGGCGAATGCGGATCAAACCGCACCCGCGACGGCGATCAGCAATACCGCGACTGCGGCCTACACCGACAGCAACGGCGTCGGCTACGGCATCGCCTCGAACCCCGTCGTCGCCGTCGTTCAGAACGCACCGGTCGTCACGATCAATAATCCCGCGGGCCAAGTCGTCACGCCGGGTGAGGTCGTCGTCGACACGTTCACGGTGACCAATGCCGGGAACGCGTCCGGCCCGTTTCATATCCCCGCCGACGCCACGATCGGTGCGAACGGCACGCTGAAGGGCTACGTCCTCCCCGCCGGCTTCACGTATCCGAACGGCGGCGTGACCTGTACCGCGGCCGTCCCCTGCGCGCTCGCCGACCTCAACGCGGACCTCGCATCGAAGAACATCGCGGCGGGTGCGAGCCTGCCGACCATCGGCGTCGAGTACACCGTCGCCACGAGCTTCACCGGGACCACGATCCCGGTCACGCTTACCGCGAACATCGCGTATGCGGCAGCGACCGTCGGCGCGAATACCGCCGCGGCCCAGACCTCGGCGACCGCAAGCGGTCTCGAGACCGACAATACGAGCCTCGACGCGCGCCTCGACATTCAGAAGGTCGCCTCGGCGCCGGCGAATGCGTCCGCCCCGATCATCTTCACGATCACGGCGAACGACGGTGGCGCGTTCCCCGCGCACGACCTCACGTCGGCGCAAGCCCTCGTCGGCGCATCGACGGCCGGTATCCTGATCACGGATAAACTCCCGACCTTCGGGACGCCGATCGCGACGCCGCTCGCGCTCGCGGCGACCCCGACGGTCACGCTCGCCGGCGCGAACGCGGGCGCACACGCCGTCCTGTACTACACGACGGATGCGACCGGCAAAACGGGCTGGAGCACGACGTTCAACGCGAACGCCGCAGTCGTCGCCGCATACATCACGGGCGGCGCGAATGCCGCAGAATTGCCCTCTGCGCCCGCGGGCTCGGCGGGTGCCGGCAGCGTCACCACGCCGCAGGTCACGATGACGCTCTCGATCACGCAACCATCGGGCGCGGGTTCGGGCAACGCCGGCTCGATCAGCAACATCGCGAACTCCGCAATCGGCGGAAACCCCAATGCCAACGGCGGCGTGCCGGTCCTCGGACCGCTCATCCCCGCGGGCACGATCGACGGTACGCTCGGTGCGTCGCTCGTCATCGGAAACGAAGTCGTCAACGTGACGGCGGGCGCCGGTACCGGGACGCCGGGCGGCGCCTCGAACATCGCGACCTCCTCGGCCTACGGCTCGACCTCGGTCTACGTCGGCCCGGTCGGCTATCCGATGACCACGGGCTCCTATCCCGCCTCGCCCAATAACGGCTCGGCATCGGCGAACACGTTCAACGACTTCACGGCGGTGAGCTTCCAGTGTAGCAACACCGGAACGAACATCGTCGCGGGAAGCAATTACGTCGCGCCGGTCGCGGCATCGAGCACGCCGTCGTGCGGCGTCCCCTCGGCGGGCGTATCCGTACCGTTCACGTTCCTCAACGCGGGCAACACGGCGGACGTCTTTACCGTCTCCGCCACGGCGCCCGCGGGCTACAGCGTGACGCTGTACGTCGGAAGCTGCACGGGGACGATCAGCCTCGTCACCGCGCAGGTCTGCATCACGGGCGCGCAGATCGGCGCGACCTCGGGCGCCGGCGGAACGACCTCCGGCATCTACCCGCTGTTGCCGAACAACAGCATCGTCTCGGGAGCGAGCGAGAACGCCGTCGCGGTCTACACGGCGACGAGCGCGGTCCCGGCATTCGCCGGAGTCGACTCGCTGATCACGGTCACGGGTTCGCATGACTCGCCGACCACGCCCGATAGCAACACGACGCACATCGATCTGTATCCCGGCGGCGCGGTCGCGCTGACCAAGACGCAGACGATCGTGAGCTCCAACTGCACGGGGACGCCGTCGCTCGCCTCGACGGCACCGACGGGCGTCTGCCCGGGCGGCGTCGTCCAGTACAACGTCGCGTATAGCAACGTCGCACCGGCGACCCTCGCGGCGAACGGCTCCGCGCTCGGCTCGGAACCCACGTTCGCGCTCAACGGCGTCTCGGTCTTCGGGTTACAGATCCTCGAAGACGGCTTCCAGCAAGTCAACGGCAACACGAATAGCTGGGGCACGTATTCCTACGGCGCGATGCAGCCGGTCGATAGCGGAAACTCGGCGACCACCTACGCCGCGACCACCGCCTTCTCGAGCGGCGGCACGAACCAAGGCCCGAACCACTTCTCCGCGATCATCGGCGGGTCGACGACCTACAAGCTGCAACCCGGCAGCTCCGGCGTCATCTCGTTCTCGGTAACGGTTAAGTAGCGTACCTTCGATGCGCGTACTCGCTCGAATCGCCACGTGCCTCGTCGCGTTCCTCGTCGCCGCTCCGGCGGCGGCGGGGGCCGATACGGCCGTGGCCGCGGGTACGCGCATCACGAATACGGCGACGGCGACCTACGGGTCCTCCGCCGCCGACACGAACCAGTACGCCGTCGCCTCGAACACGATCGTCACGATCGTGGCCGCGGTGACGGCGGTCGGGATCGGCCCGTCGGAGAGCGGCTGTAACGCCGCGACCGACGGCGTCGACCAGAACACGCCGTTCGTACGGACCTTTACCGTCTCCAACAACTCGAACGTCGGCGACGCGTATGCGGCGACCGAGACGACGACTGCGGGGACGATCACGCAGATCGTCGCGACCGCGGCGGACGGCACGCAAACGCCGCTCGCCCCGGGCGCGCCGCTACCGCAGATCGCGGCCGGGCAAACGATGCGCGTCGCGATCAGCGTTTCGGCGAAATCCGTCGCGCTCGGAACGGACGTCGAGGTCGGTCTCACCGTCCGCTCGACGGTCGCGAACGCGAGTAACGGAGATGCGAGTGCGAACGCGTCGCAGTGCGCGATTCTCGCGGGCGCCGCCTCCTTCGCCGGCGTGGATACGCCCGCGATCCCCAAACTCGTCGACGGCGCCGTCTCCGAAGCGAAAGTGCCGGGCGATCGCGTTACCTACACGATCGCATTCCGCAACACCGGCGGCGTGATCGCCCAAAATTCGATGTTCTCCGATCCCGTTCCGACGGGGATCGTGCCCATCGCGTCGAGCGCGAGCCTCAACGGCATCGCAGCATCCGCGACGGTCGCAAACAATACCATCCGCATCCCGCTCGGCAACGTGGCGCCCGGCGCGACGATCGCGATCGCGTTCGACGCGACCGTCGGCGATGCGGTACCGCTCGGCACGAGCCTCGTCAACATCGCCTCGATCTCGGCCGACAACGTCGCGACGCTGCAGACGAACCCGGCCGCCGTCATGGCCGGCTACGATAACGTCGTATACGACGGCTACGGTGGCCAGTCGATGCCGGTCGGCGACGCGGTCGTCACGGCGATCGACGCGACGACGCATCTTCCGATCTCGCTAACCAACGGCTCGAGCGCGGTTTCCGGTTCCTCGATCGTTCGGCGGCGCGCGCAGGCCGCGACCGCGGCGAGTGCGGCACCGGCTTCCGGCGCGACGTCGGTCGCGACGACGCCGCAGAACGGGACGTACGATTTCAGCGTGCTGCTCGGCGGCAAAACGATGCACTTCGAGATCGATATCGTCGCCGCGGGCTATCGCAATCGTCGGATCGACATCGTCCTCAAACCCGATCCGACGAATACGATCTTCACGGCGACCCTGACCGCGCTCGACGGCCAACTGCTCGCACATCCGGGCGATTTCAAACTCGAGCCGGGACCGGTCGTCGTCTCCGACGTGTACGGCGTCTTCGGAAATCTCCCGCTCTTTCGCAATCAGGCGATCACGCTCACGAAGACCGTCGATCGCCAAGTCGCCTCGGCCGGCGATCGGCTGACGTACACGCTGACGTATGCGAACGTCGGCGTCGCGCTAGGCGCGACGACGCTCGTCGATGCGCTGCCGCCCGGTCTCGTTTACGCGCCGCACACGAGCCGGCTCGACGGCAAACCGGTCGAGCCCGCGCAGAACGGGCGCCGCCTCACGTGGACGTTCGCCGAACTCGATGCGAGCCATACGATCACGCTCTCGGCGATCGTCGCGCCGGGCGTCGCCGCGAATACCACGCTGACCAATCTCGCGACGATCGCTTCGGGGACGGGGACGACCGCCGCGGGCGCGATCTCCGCCTCGGCAAACGCGATCACCGCGATCGTCGACGGAATATTTAGCGACCGTACCGTTCTCACGGGCCGCGTCTACATCGACGCACGAGATACCGGAACGTTCGTCCGCGGCGATAGCGGCGTCGCGTTCGTCCGGCTCTTCCTCGAGTCGGGCGAATCCGTCCTCACCGACGGCGACGGCCGCTTCTCGTTCCCGGGCGTGAAGCCCGGAATGCACGTGCTGCGGCTCGACACGTCGACGCTGCCCCCGCACGTCCGCGCCTTCCACGATCGCGCATACGATTCCGAACGCAGCACCCGCCGCCTCATTCACGGCATATTCGACGGAGGCGTCATGCAAGACGCAAACTTCGCGGTCGGTATCGATCGATGAAGATCATCGGAACCCTGTGCTTGACGATCGCCCTGATCGCACGAGCGGTCCCCGCACTTGCGGCGACGGCTCCGAATCGCACCGTCGCGCTGCTCGCCGAGCACGCGCCGCAGGCGACGCTGTTGGAACCGGCACCCGGTTCCGCAAGCGATCTCGCCGCGCCGGTATTCGTCGTGACGACCGCCGCCAACGATCGCGTCGAACTTCGCGTCGACGGCCGCATCGCGTCGGAGAAACAGATCGGGAAGCGAACATTCGACACGCGGACGGGTGAGACGCGCTACTGGTTTTACGGCGTTACGCTCGACGAAGGTCCCAATCGCGTCGAGGTCACGGCGATCGACGAATCGGGCACGCGCGGCGAGACGACCGAATCGACGATCTACGGACCGGGCGCGCCCGTGACGCTCCACCTGTCGATCGACGGCATCCTCATCGCCGACGGCCGCACGCCCGCGAGCGTCGTCGTAACCGCGCTCGATCGCTACGGGCATCACGCATTGCCCGGTTCGATCGTCAAACTCGGCATCGTCCGCGGCGACGCGGCCTTCGCCTCGCTCGTCGCGGCGAACCCCGCGGCGCAAGCGAGCCCCCTCGCGACGGCGACCGCGGACGCGACCGACACGTCGTCGGAGACCCCGCTCGCACCGGCACCCGTCGCAACGCCGACCCTCTCCGCGCGCACGGCGGGCGGGGCGGCCGGGCTCGCGGCACCCGTCACGGGCGAACCCGCGAACGCGCGCGCCGTCGGCGGCCTCGATACGCAGACGACGAGCATCGACGTCCCGCTCGAAGCGGGCGGGATCTCGCACGTCCCGCTCGTCCCGGGCCTGCAAGCGGGCGAACTCGAACTGCGCGCGAGCTACGGCGACGAGGTCGCGGGCGCGCGGTCGTTCGTCTCGCCCGAGATTCGGGCGCCGCTCGTCGTCGGCGTCGCGAGCGCCGGGATCGGCTCCGTGCCGGGCGTTCCCGGTGAGAATGCGGGCGATCCCAACGGCGCGGATTCGCGGCGCGGCCGCATCGCGGTCTACGGCTCGGGCGCGATCTCGCAGCGCGCGCTCGCGACGTTCGCGTACGATACCGCCGACGTTCTCGATCGCACGAACGCCTACGGCGCCTTCACCGATAATCCCGACGAACGGCCGTACCTGACGTACGGGGATGCGAGCACGCGCCGCAACGACGCGCTCTCGCAGGACCGGCTCTACGCGCGGATCGACGACGGCCGCTCGAACGTCATGTGGGGCGAGTTCCAAGCGCAGACCGGGACGCAGGGCGGGATCGGCGGCTTCAACGAGCTCGTCTCCGGCGCGAAGGTCGAACTCGCCGGACCCGCAGCGAAAATCGTCGCCTTCAACGCGCACAATCAAGTCGCGTACGCGCGGCAGATCTTCAGCCCGACCGGACTCGCGACGCTCGGCACCGCACTGCGGCCCGATATCGTCGTCGGTTCGGACGTGATCTCGCTCGTCGCGCTCGATCGCCACAGCGGCGCGATCCTCACGCAGACGGTGCTCGCGCGCAACGTCGATTACGTGCTCGATTACGGCAGCGGGACGCTGCGTTTCCTCAACGTGCCGCTGCCGTTCGATGCGAATTTCGATCCGCAGCAGATCCTCGTGCAATATCAATATCAGGGCGCGAATTCGAACTCCGAGACCTCGGGCGGCCGCGTCGAGTCACAGTTCGGGCGCGGCAAAGCGCTGCACGCCGGCCTCGGCTACGTGAACGACACCACGGGTTCGGGCGATTTCAATCTCTTCAGCCAAGACGTCGGCGGTGCGCTCCAAGGCGGCGCGTGGGCGCTCGGGCATCTGCAGGCGACCGGCGCGAATGCGGGCACCTCGACGGGCCTCACCGGGCTCGGCGCGGGCTCGGCGCTCGGGACCGGCTCGACGCTCGCGGGAAACACGTCGAACGTCTCCGGGAACGCCTATCAGGCCTCGCTCGCGACGACGCTCGGCGCGGCGAAGATCTCGGCCGGGTTCGACGCGACGACCGCGGGCTTCGACAACCCGTTCGGCGGCCTCGCGACGCCCGGCTTACTCGATTACCGGCTGACGTACGCACGCACGCTCGGTCGATCGCAGCCGACGGATCTCGCGTTCTCGTTCGATCACGAACAAAACAATCTGCCCGGCGCCGAGAACGCGCAGAGCAACGTCTCCGTAAAACTGCGCAAGAAAGTCACGCGGCGCTTCAGCGCGATCGCGGGCGTCGTCGTCCGTTCCCTCTCGGGCGGCACGACGAACGCAACCGCCGCCGCCACCGTCGCTGCCGGCACTGCGGCGACGACGAATACGATCGCGAGCACCGGCGCGGGCGGCCTCGCGCAAGGACAGCTCGGCTTCGAATACAAGCTCGCGCCGCACGTCGAATTCGACGCGCAGCGCCAGTTCTCGCTCGGCGGCGTGCAAGATGCCTACGCACCGGCCGAGACGACGGCCCAACTCTCCGCGGATATCAACGGCCACGGGCGCGTCTACGTCCGGCAGTTGTGGTCCGATACCCCGACACAGAGTTTCGCGAACGCGTCGAGCCAACTGACGACGCTCGCCGGCGCGACGCGCTCGACGGTACTCGGCGTCGAGCAGACGGTCGGCAGCGGCACGACGATCGACGACGAGTACGGCATCGATCGTACCGCGAACGGCGGAGACGTTTATTCCGCGCTCGGCGTGCGGCAGCGGTTCGTGCTCGGCAAGAACGTCAAGGGCGACCTGACGTTCCAGCACGCGAATTCGCTCGGCGCGAACGCGTCGGGATTCGTGCTGTACGGCGCGCAGGTCGCCTACGGCGTCGCGCGCTTCCATTCCAGCGTCGATGCGCAGATCCGTACCGGAAATTCCGCGGGTTTCTCGCTCAATGCGGGCGCGGCGGGCGCGCTCTCGCGCGACGTCTCGCTCTTCGGCGTCGCGAACACGTCGAGCGTCGGCGGCTACCGCATCGTCGACGATCGCATCTCGCTCGCCGTGCGGCCGGCCGAGAGCGAGCGCTTCGAATCGCTCTTCGGCTACGAGGCGAAGAACGGCGACATCGCGACCGTCGGCGCGCACACCCAACTGCTCTCGTTCGAAGAGCTCGTGCGCCCGATCCCCGCGATCGAGATCGCGGGCCGCTTCGCGCTCAAACTCGACGGCGATGCGTTCTACACGGCGGGCACGTCGCTCGTCGGCCTGCGCGTCGACGGCCGCGTCACCCGCCACTTCGATCTCGCGACCGAGCTCCGGCAGCTCGGCGTGCGCGACGAACCGGGCGCATCGACGCGCGCCTTCGCACTCGAAGCGGGCGAGCGCCTCGGCGACTCGTTCCGCATCGCCGCCGGCTATAATTTCTCGGGCTCGCCCGATCCCGCACTCGCGTCGGCACCGACGCGCAAGGGTTTCTACGCGAGCGCGACCACGATCATCGACCGGATCTTCGGTTGGGGGAAGGACGCACCGTGAGCGCACGTTTCTTCGCGCGCTTCGCGGGCGCGTTCGTCGCCTGCTTCGCGTTCGCACTCGCGAATCGCGCGATCGCGAACGCGAACGTCTTCGAACCCTTCACGAATGCGACCGTGTCGAACGCGAATTGGTCGACGGGCGGCAGCGCGTGCCTCACCGCCGCAACGACGACGACGCCCGGAACCGGCGGGATCAAAACGTGCGGCTCCGGGACGGGTCTCGGCGGTGCCATGGGGACGCTGCCGGACGCGAGCGGATCCGGGGCGCTGCGACTCACGGGCAACGCGGCGAATTCGACCGGCTACGCGATCTACGGCGCGCCGCAGAGCGCGGCCGCGGGCGTGCAGATCACGTTCAACGAGTACTCGTACGACACGCCGTCGCTGCTCGGGACCGGCCTCCTCGCAAACAGCGGCGACGGGCTCTCGCTTTTCCTCGTGAATGCGGCCTCGGGCGTCGTCCCGAGCGCTGCCGGGCCGTTCGGCGCGGGCCTCGGCTATTCCAACGGATCGACCGGGATCGCGAACGGCTCGCTCGGCATCGGTTTCGACGAATACGGCGGTTTCACGACGCCGCGAAACGCCCAAAGCGTCGGCATCCGCGGAAACGCGGCGTCGAGCTATGGCCAAATCGCGAGTCAAGCGCTCAATCTACTCGGACTGCTCGGTTCGCGCATCGATGCGCCCGCGGTGACGACTCGCCCCGCGACGGCTCCGGTCGCGTGGCGCATCACGCTCGCCGCGAATAAAACGGTTCAAGTCGAGGCGAATTTCAACGGCGGCGGCTATCAGACGGTCGTCGCACCCACCTCGATCACAGCCGTGAACGGCGCGTCGGTTCCGAGCAATTACTATATCGGCGTCGCCGCGTCGACCGACGGCAACGGCCAAGAATTCCACGAGATCACGAACCTGAACGTGCAGACCCTCGGCGGGAGTTATGCAATGACGAACGGTCCCGTCGGCGCGCCTGCGGCGACGGGGAGCTACGACGGCGTCTCCGCCGTGAACGCGAACGATGATTTCACCGAGCGCAGCTTCATGCAGCCGGGGCTGACGGCCGTGTACAACGCGACGACGCCGAGCGCGAGTACGCCTTTCACGCAGGCGGTCACCGGTATTTCGGTACCGAACCAAATCGGCAACACCGGTTCGATCGTCGACACGTATTCGCTCGTCGCAACCGCGCCGACCGGCTGGCAGATCCAACTCTTCGCCGACAACGGCCTCGGGACGCCCGGGACCGGCGTCGGCTTGAACGCACCGAGTACGACGCCGCTGACGGGATCGACCGCCGGTGCGACGACGACGGGGCAGCTCACGCTCGCCGCCGGCGCCTCGGCGGCGTACTGGGCGGTGCTGAGTTCGCCGAGCGGGATCGTCTCGTACGCGCGCTTCGATGCGCCGATCGTCGCGACGAGCACCGGCGTCGCGACCGTAACGAACACGACGCACGACGAGCTCTATTCGGGCTTCGTCTTCGCTTCGAAATCGCTCACGGTCGCGTCGGCGAATTGTCCCGCGAACCAAACCGTCCCGGCCTCCGGCGTGTGCCCCGGCGGGACGCTCGCGTACAACATCGCGTACGGCAACGTCGCACTCGCGGGCGGCGGCGGGAACACGGAACCCGCGAGCGCCCTGCTCTCGACGAGAGCCGGGACGTTCGCGATCACCGAGAACGGCAGCACCGGCACGAACAACTGGGGCACGCTCACGACCGGCCTCACGGGGGCGCCCGTCGATACGAACGGCGCCTCGACGTTCGCGTACGGCGGATCGGTGACGGTCGCCGGCTCGACGTCGATACGGTCGGCGGTGCGACGGGTTCGCTCGCTCCGGGAGCGACCGGGAACGTCACCTTCAGCGTAACGGTGCGTTAAAAGCGCACCGTTACGACGCACGCGGCGCGAGCTACGATGCTTCGCGGACCGTTCGGCGCCGGCGGTACCGCGTCTCCGCGGCGAGCATCGCTTCGGCGGCATCGATCTCGAGCGGCCGGCTGAAGAGATAGCCCTGCGCTTCGTCGCAGCCGAGGGCGACCAGCGCTTCGCACTGGGCTTGCGTTTCGACGCCCTCGGCGATGACGCCGATCTCGAATTCGTGCGCGAGCCCGATCACCGCGCGTACGATCGTCGGATCGGCGAGCCCTTCGCCCGCTCCGCTGACGAACGTGCGATCGATTTTGAGGCGATCGATCGGCAAGCCGCGCAAACGCGCGAGCGAGGAATAGCCCGTTCCGAAATCGTCGAGATCGACGCGCATGCCGAGCGCACGCAAGCGGTGCAGGATGCGCGAGGCGGTCGCGACGTCGCGCATGATCGCCGTCTCCGTGATCTCGAGCGAGACGTAGCTCGGATCGACGCCCGTCTCACGAACGATCGCTTCGAGCGTTTCACCGAAGGTCCCGATCAAGACTTGATTGGCCGAGACGTTGACGCTCATGGAGACGGGCTTCACGTTTCCGTGCCGCGCGTGCCAGCGACCGAGCGCCGCACATGCCGAGCGAAGCGCCCAATCGCCGAGCGGAACGATCAGGCCGTTCTCCTCCGCGGCCGCGATGAAATCGGCGGGTGACTGCGGGCCGGCATTCGGGCGATCCCATCGCATCAGCGCTTCGAAGCCCGAGACCGCGCCGTCCGCAAGCGTGACGATCGGTTGGTACACGAGCCGAAATTCGTCATTCTGCAGGCCGCGGTGCAGCGCCATGCGCGTTGCGACGCCGTTCGTAAATCGCGCGCGCAGCGGTTCGTTGAAAATTTGAACGGCGTTGCGCCCGTTGTTTTTCGCTTCGAGCATCGCGATATCCGCATCGCGGATGAGATCGTCCGCCGACGAAAAATCGCGTTCGGGAAACGCGATGCCGACGCTCGCGGTCACGTAGATCTCCGTGTCGTCGAGAACGAACGGTGCGGCGAGCTCGCAGGCGATGCGAGATGCGATCCCGCTCGCATCGACGTCGTCGCAGATACCGTAGAGGATGATCGTGAATTCGTCGCCGCCGAGGCGCGCGACGAAATCGTTCGAGCGACATGCCCGCTGCAGCCGTTTCGCCGCCTCGATGAGTACGAGATCGCCCGCCGCGTGGCCGAGCGTATCGTTGATCTGCTTGAAGCGATCGAGATCGACGAAGCACACCGCGAATCCCTCGCTCGCGACGGCGCGTGAGACGGCCAACGCTTCGGCGAGCCGCTGCCGAAAATTCGAGCGATTCGGAAGCCGCGTCAGATCGTCGTGAGATGCGCTGTGCTGCAATTGCATCTCCGCTCGCGTTCGCAGCGCGATCTCATCGCGTAGCGAACGCTCGACGTTCTGCTGGCGCTCTCGAGCGTCGACGAGCTCGTCGATCGTGCGCCGTTGACGCATCAATGCGACGACGGCGCGGGCCGCGATGCGGAGCGCGTCGATCTCGTGCGCGGTCGGGTGGTGGGGGACGGTATCGATGACGCAGATCGATCCGAGTGCGTGACCGTCGAGCACGAGCGGGATGCCGGCGTAAAAACGAACGAACGGCGGTCCGGTCACGAGATCGTTCTCTGCGAACCGCGGATCGGCCCAAGCGTCCGGGATGATGAACGGATCGTCCGGTCGCGCGAGCGCGTGCGCGCAAAACGAGACGTCGCGCGACGTTTCGCAGACGTCGAGGCCGATTCTCGCTTTGAACCATTGCCGATCGTGATCGACGAGGCTCACGAGGGCGATCGGCGTTCGACAGATCGTCGAGATCAGTTGAACGATCGAATCGAAATCAGCCTCGGGCAACGTATCGAGGATGTTCAGGCGATGGAGCGCGCTCGCACGTTCGTGTTCGTCGGGGAGAATCGGAGGTAGCACGCGCCCGCTGTCCTTTTCACGAACCGCCGAAAGCCGGCCGTGGGGATCGGCCGCACCCTCGCACGGCCGTTCGGTCTTGTTCGTAGTGTCGGCGCTTCGATGCCGCAGGTTATACCAAAAATGCGAACCGTATGACGAGGGTCACGGGTCGGCCCGGAGCATCGCCGCTACGAGTGCGTCATCTCACGCGGGATGACGGTCGCATCGAACTGCTCGCCCGTCACGTGGCCGAGCGAGACCGCCGTCTCACGGAGCGTCGCGTTGCGCTTGTGCGCCGTCTTCGCGATCTCGGCGGCCTTGTCGTAGCCGATGACGGGCGAGAGCGCGGTGACGGTCATCAGCGAATCGTCGACGTACCGCGCGATCGTCGCTTCGTTCGCCGTCAGGCCTTCGATGCAATGGACGCGGAACATCGTGCTCGCATCGCGCAGCAGCATCGCCGAATGCAGAAAATTGTAGATCATCACCGGGTTGAAGACGTTGAGTTCGAAGTTGCCCTGCGAGGCCCCGAACGAGATCGCCGCATCGTTGCCGTAGACTTGCACGACGACCATCGTCACGGCCTCGCACTGCGTCGGATTCACTTTGCCCGGCATGATCGAACTGCCGGGTTCGTTCTCCGGCAGCGAGAGTTCGCCGATCCCGGCGCGCGGTCCGGAGCCGAGCCACCGAACGTCGTTCGCGATCTTCATCAGCGCCGCGGCGAGTTGCTTGAGCGCCCCCGATGCGAAGACGAAATCGTCGTGCGAGGCGAGCGCCGCGAATTTGTTCGGATGGGAACGAAACGGTAATCCGGTGAGCTCGGCGATCTTCGCCGCGACGCGTTCGCCGAATTCGGGATGGGCGTTGAGCCCCGTGCCGACGGCGGTTCCGCCGATCGCGAGATCGTAGAGATGGTCGAGCGATTCCCCGATCGCGACGAGCGCGCGATCGAGCTGCGCGACGTAGCCCGAGAACTCCTGACCGAGCATGAGCGGCGTCGCATCTTGAAGATGCGTGCGGCCGACCTTGACGATGCCGCTCCATTCCCCGGCCTTCGCCGCGAGCGCATCGCGAAGCGCCGCGATGGCGGGGATCATGGCGACCACGGATTCCGCCGCCGCCATGTGCATCGCCGTCGGGAACGTATCGTTCGACGATTGCGACATGTTGACGTGATCGTTCGGGTGGATCGGTTTCTTCGAGCCCATCGCGCCGCCGGCGAGCTCGATCGCACGGTTCGAGATCACTTCGTTGACGTTCATATTCGTCTGCGTGCCCGAGCCCGTCTGCCACACGCGTAACGGAAACTCGGCATCGAGATCGCCCGCGACGATCTCGTCGGCCGCGCGGACGACGAGCGCCATCTTCTCCGCATCGAGTTTGCCGAGATCGCCGTTGACGAGCGCGCACGCCTTCTTGAGCGTCGCCATCGCGTACACGACCGATCGCGGCATGACGTCGCGCGGCGTCGTACCGTCGCCGATATCGAAGTTCACGAGCGAGCGCGCCGCCTGCGCGCCGTAATACCGGTCGGTCGGCACCTCGATCGCTCCCATGGAATCGGTCTCGGTTCGAGTCGCTGCAACGCGTGCATCCATCCGGATTCGCTTCTGCGGGCGGCAACCGAATCCACTTTCGCGCCGGTTGAGGCCCGCGTGTACGATCGATCGCGAACCTCCGCACGCACGCTCGCGCTCGCGCTCCTCGCGGCCGTTGCGATCGGCCGGCCGGCCGCGGCCGCGGATCCGCCACCTTCGTCGGACGCCGATGCCCTCGCACTCACGAAGGCCGTCGTGCTCGATCTCCACACAGGCCGCCTCGATCGCTCCCGGGTGACTCGGGAGTTTTCCACGCTCGTGCAGGGGCCGCCGTTCGCCGTCCTCGCGGGTCCGTTCGAGCGCCTCTCGCCGCCGTTCGGCGTCGTGCAACGGGATCGCGTCGATCGCAACGGCGTTACGACGCGCACGTACGTCGTGAGCGCGAGCGGCGGCGACGAGTTCGTCACGGTCGGGATCGAGGACGCGAGCGGGAAGATCGGTGCTTTCTACGCGCGCCCGGGGCCACCCCGATGAGCGAGGCCGCCGTCTACGGGACCTTCGCGCAAGCGGAACTCGACGCCGAATACGACACCGCGGTCACGGCGCTCGAGCCCGTGCCGGCCTACCTCGAACGCTGCGCTGAGCTCGGCGCGGCCGCACGCATCGCGACCCGCCACGAGACGCTGCGCTACGGCGCGGGCGAGCGCGAGATCGTCGACCTCGTCGCACCGAGCGCGGCCGGCGCGCCCTTCTTCATGTGGATTCACGGCGGCTACTGGCGCCGGCTTTCGAAGGACGATTTTTGGTTCGTCGCGCCGCCGCTCGCGGCGCGCGGCGCGGCCGTCGCGCTGACGAGCTATCCCCTCGCACCAGGCGCGTCGCTCGACGAGATCGTCTCGGCCGTGCGGCGCGCGTTCGCGGTCGCGAGCGAGCGTGCGATCGCACTCGGTGCCGATCCCGCCCGGCTCCTCGTCGGCGGCCATTCCGTCGGCGCGCAACTCGCCGCGATGATCACGGCGACGGCACCCGTGCGCGGCGTCTTCGCGCTCTCGGGGCTCTACGATCTCGAACCGGTCCGCCGCTCGAAAGTCAACGAGACGATCGCGATGGACCCCGAGAGCGCGCGCCGGAACTCGCCGCTCGTGACGCCGCCGATGCGGCGCGGCACGCTCGCGATCGCGGCCGGCGGCCGCGAGTCCGCGGAGTTCGCTCGCCAGTCGCGCGAGTACGCGGCGGCGTGGCGGAGCTGGGGCGGCGACGTGCGCGCGCTCGATGCGACGGGCGACGACCACTTCTCGATCGCACTCGAGCTCGCGCGCGCGGACTCTCCGCTCGCGCGCGCGCTCGGCGATCTCGTTTTCGCGAGCGACTGAGCCGCAGGTGCTGCCGGGCGGCACCGCATAGCGCGTAGCGTGGATACCGCGCGCGCCTTCACCGCCCCGACCGCCGACGACTCGCCGTTGCCGAAGCTTCTCGTTGCGGACGACGGCGGCGTGCGCGTCCTGGAGATCGCGAACCCGCCCGTCAACGCCCTCTCGCGCGCGGTCTGCGCGGCGCTCCTGGCGGAGATCGCCGCGGCCGAAGCCGACTCGAGCGTCGCCGCCGTCGTCATCGCGGGCGCGAACGGGACGTTCAGCGGCGGCGCCGATATCGGCGAGTTCGTGCTCGCGGCGCCGCCCGGGGCGGTCGATATCCGCGACGTCGTCATCGCGCTCGAAGCCGCCGCGAAG
>CAZZYZ010000015.1:0-8116 GCA_964658425.1 Vulcanimicrobiota bacterium
TCGTCGACGATTCGTACGTCGTAAATTCCCGCCTCGAGGCGAGCGACACCGGTCTTGCGGATCTCGAGCAACTGATCGATCCAGTCGATGTACTCGTCGGACCCGGCACATCGGAACTGCGTCCGCAGATCGATCGTCTCGAGCCGCGCGTCATGGCGCACGGCCGCCTCGCGCAGGTACGCGCTGCTGCCGACCTCGTCCGCCCGCACGGCTTGATGGTCGTCGAGAAAGAACACCGACACGCGCGCCGCATCGACGAGCTCATCGATTTGAGCACGATCGGACTTCTTGTCTTTCTTCGTGAACCGGTTGTTGCTCGTCGCGCGGATGCGGTGGGCTTCGTCGGCGATCACGACGTCGACGCTGTCCGCCGGCGCCTCGCCAAAGTTATTGAAGTAGCGAATCTGTGCGTTGCTGCGCTTGCCGAGCACGTGCCGAATGTTCTCGGTAAACGCCTTGCTGCCGGTCGCGTGCTGCGCGTTGACGCCCATCTTCGAGAGCGTCCCGAGCAGGTTGAGCGCGATCACCGACTTCCCGGTCCCCGGACCGCCGGTCACCACAACCATCGCCTTGCCGCGCTTCTTCTCTTTTTGCGCACGGCGCACCATCGCGAGGACCGCCTCGTAGGCGACGAGCTGATCGTCGATGAGCCGGTAGCGCCGTTCGCCGCGCACCATCGCCGCCGTCTGCTCGAGCAAGTTACGCGTCGGTGCGTGCTTGCCGGCGAGCGCGCGCGCCATCACCGGCATTCCACCGCCCGCGCCGACCGTCTCGTGAAAGAGCGCCTTGAAGCGATCGGCGTCGTGACTGAGATACATCGGCACGCGCCCGAGCACGTCCGCGAATTTCGCGTCTTCGAGCACGCCTGCCGCGCCCGGATGCATGTTGTGCAGCCACGCGCACGGCACGATCGCGACACCGTCTTGCGCCGGATCGAACGCCTCGTTCATGTCTTGCAAGTATTGCGCGTACGAGAGCGCCTGGAGGCACGGATGCAGCACCTTGCGCGGCGCGCCGCCGAGATACGTCTCGACGCAGCCGTCGAAGTCGCTCGCCGCCGCAGCCGTCCACTGCTTGAGCTCGACGAGCACGCTGCTCTCGCGGCCCGCCGGCGAGCACCCGAACACGAACGCGTCGAGCCGCGCAGAACTGAGTGGCAGTTGCATTTCGAGCACCACGCCGTGATCGCGGACGCCCGAGTAGCGGAGTTGATTCGCGAGCGCGCTCAGCGAGTTACGCCACGCCGTGAACTCCGACGCCGACGCGCGGAATCGATAGTAGTCGTAAAACGAGTCGCCGAGCTTCGCGGCGATCTGCTGCTGCGTCGCCTCGTCGATGAACGTCTCGCTCGAGCCCGCGAAGAGTTGCATTAGCGATCGCTCTCCCTTGCTGAAGTGCCTTTTAAACCCGCTTCGTACGCGCGAACCGCTTCCGAACGTATCTCATCGAGGTGGCGCAAGATATACTGATCGAGGAGCGGCACGCGAAACTCGAGGAGACGCGGACCGGGCGAGATGATGACGTCTTTCTTTAAAAGATTTACACGAAGCGAGCCGAGCTTCTCCGTCGGTACGCCCAGTCGCGCCGCGACGTCTAGAAACGATCGCGGCCCAGCGCCGAGTTCGGCGAGCGCACAGGCGAATGCCAACTCGC
Organism: Vulcanimicrobiota bacterium; assembly: GCA_964658425.1. GTDB lineage: Bacteria > Vulcanimicrobiota > Vulcanimicrobiia > Vulcanimicrobiales > Vulcanimicrobiaceae > CAZZYZ01. The sequence continues at coordinate 1,654 of CAZZYZ010000015.1, forward strand.
GCGTCGTGAGCGTATCGAGCACGCTTCGATAGAACGTCTTCTCGATTTTCGCGCGGACCGGCGGTATAGCGCGTTCTACGTCTTGAAGCTCAATCGCGTTTCCGACGTGTTCGTTCCATGCTGCGCTCGCGAAGAGCTGCACGAAGAACGGGTAGCCGCCGCATGCATCGGTGAGTCGGTCGAGGGCGGCATCTTCGATCGTCGCGCCGGCATCGACGACCGGGATGCGTATTGCGTTTGCGACCTCCGCGCGCGTCAGCAATTCGAGCGAGAGATGGTCCCAGCGCTGCGTATAAGTTCTAATGCGTTTGAACACGATCTCGGCTTGCGGCAGCCCGGCTACGGCAAGCAGAATAGGTGCCTTCGTCGCCGCACTTTGATGCACGCTCGCCGCAATCGAGCGAATCGACGGCAGATCGGCGTCTTGGATCTCATCGATGAGGATCGCGAGGTTGCGGTGTTGAGCGTGAAGCGCTTCGTTGAAAATCGAGATCGCTTCGGCGAGCGGACCCGTCTCGTCGTCGTGACTTTCGTCTCCGGTTCCGGAGAGCGAGATCGCGCCGAGTCGCTCCGGAAGCTCGTACGAAATCTTCGGAAGATGCGATAGGGCCTTGTCGAGAGTCGCTCCCAGGCGTTTCGGCAGACTCCGACCGTCGGCGCGCACACGTTCGATCTTGGCGCGCACGAGACTCGCAGCGGAGCGATCGCGCTCGACCTCGATCCTTACGACGGTCACGCGATCCGAATCGAGGCGGCTTTCCAGCTCGGAGAGGAGGGCCGTCTTCCCGAGGCCGCGCAGCCCGAGCATCGCGATCGTCACCGGAGCGCTCCCGTGCTCGAGGCGCCTCGTCGCGTCCTGAATCGACGCGAGCTCGGCTTCGCGGCCTACGAGAACCGGGGGTCGCGCCCCGGCCGCCGGTTGAAACGGATTCGCTGTAAGCATTTGGCAAATTTGTCAGCTGACAACCCTGACAATCCCTGTCAGCACGCAAGACCGCGTCGGACGAGGTTTGACAGATACGCGCTCCGAGGGACTCCGCGGGCTCGCGCGGCAACTCCGCGCTATCATCACCCGGAGTCTAAGCGCCTTGCGGGCGTCGAGGACGTTCCGACGTTCACGCGACGGCCTGCGGACCGTACGTGCCGAACGTCCAGGGATTGCCGTCGAGATCGCTCGTGCTGAAATCGTGCGAACCGTAATCGGTGTCGTTGGGCGCTTTGCGGATCGTCGCACCGGCCGCGGCCGCGCGGGCGTACATGGCGTCGACGGCGGCGGCATCCGGCAGAACGACGTAGATTCCCGCGGTGATCGCGCCGACTTCTTTCGGCGAGCGAACCGGATTCATGGGATTGTCGCTGCGCGACTGACCGAACATGAAAATGTTGCCGGCGATGATCAGCTCCGCGTGCGCGACGCTACCGTCGGGATTGTCGTACACCACGTGGATCTCCGCCCCGAACGCCCGTTGCAGCCACGCAACGGCGGCGCGGGCATCGGCGTACACGAGTCCCGGAAAGATCGTCTGGCCGCCGAACGGCGGTGTATCGCTGCTCATGCGTCGAGCTTACGCGATCGCGACGGCATCCGCTTGGAAAAAGCGTCCGGCTTCCTCGCCGTCGGCGGCGAGCGCGAGCTGCGTCGAGTTCGGGAAGCGCAGCGCGTGCAGGTACTGCCGCGGCGACATCAGCGCGTGCTCGCGGAAATCCGCGTTCATGTGCGCTTGATCGTAGAACCCGGCGGCGAGCGCGATCGAGGTGAGCGACTCGCCGTTACGCACGGCGCCGAGCAACTCGAGCGCGCGCCCGAAGCGAACGACGCGGGCATAGCGTTTCGGCGCGAGCCCGATCTGCTGCCGAAAGCGCAGCACGGCACGCGACCGCGAACGCCCCTCGAGCCGATCGATCTCGCCGGCCGCGAAGCGCGCGTCGCCGCGAAAAATCCGGGCGTAGAGGTCGCCCACGATCGCGTCGGGAGCGAACGCTCGCACGACGCGCGCGCGCAGCCACGCGATCGCCGTTCGCACGCGCGCCGCGCCGTCGCGCGCGGCCTCGAGCCGATCCGCGAGCTCTGCGGCCGGGCGACCGATCGCCGTGCCGAGGTCGACGCTCCGGTTCGTCAGGTCATCGAGCGGCGCGCGGATCAGTGCGAAAGCGCCCGGTGGATGGAGCCTGATGCCGAGGACGCGGATTCGCCCGCGCGGCGCCTCGATCGTACTCGTCGCGAGTTGCAGCCCGTCGAGGCAGACCGCCGGGAACGGCGTCGTCGCGGCGCCGTCCACGGAGCGATGCGGTTCGTCGAGCTGCACGACGAGCTCGAAGCTCCCGCTCGGGAAAAGCTGCTCGCGCCGCATGCCGAGCGCGCCGTCGAAATCCCACACCCGCTCGACGAGGCCGCCGAGGGCGTCGTGCGACGGCGGCCTCCAGGCGCTCCCGGCCCAGCTTCCGAGCTCGGACTCACAACGGGACGTCTCGACCTTCGGCACCTCGTCCATAGCGCACCATTCGATCGTAAGCTACGAGCAGCATTTTATCAGTCGCTACCATTGCCCGTCAACGAGCTTGTAACGTCGGTCATCGTCGCGAACCTCTACCCGCCGATCGTTATCGAAGCCGATCGATCATCGAGCCGTTTCGCGCGTGCGCTTGCAGTGGTTCATGGGTTTAATATTCCGCTCGGGCGCCTCGGGCTGGGATCGAGGTCGGCACGCCAGGCGTCCCGACATAAGTCACGATCAACACCGTCGGCTGAGCACCCGTCACTCCGCGATGAACCGCGTTCACCGTCTCGGTGAACGCTTCGCCGGCGCGGAACGTATGGCGCTTCCCCGTCTTGCCGTCTTCGAGCGTGATTGCCCCGGAAGCGACGTAGCCGACCTCCTGAAATGGATGCGTATGCCACGGTAGCGCCGCATGTGCCGGGATCGTCAGCCGTAATACCGTCAGTTGCGGAAGACTCGTCGGATAGTGCATCAACGAGGAGCCGTTCCACGCGCTTCCGGCCTTGAGCAGAATCTGCTTCTGCGCCGCCTGCGTCGTCTGCCCGAGGGCAGTTCCGCCCACGCTGAGGGCGAGCAACGCGACGCCTACGGGACGTACTACACAAAACATGATTCGAGTCTTCATCCGACGGCCCGACCGTTCCGCTGACTCGCTGCACGGCTCGCAGCTTCGCATAGTTCATCGCCGATGGGATCCCGCGTCGTGTCGCAAATGAGGCATTCGCATTGTACATCGCGAGAACGGGAAACTTCGAATGGCCCGAAGGCACGGCGGGTCTGACCGGCACCCCGAAGGATGCGCCGGCGGCGGAGTAGCGGCGGGTAAAAATGAATACCCGAATCGCTGCCGGCGACGTCCGAACGTCACCCCAATCGCAAGGCGGCGATACGGGATGGGAACGCGGACGATACGTCATCCCGAAGACGTGAGAGGATAGCATACTATGGGCCCGTATCCACACGACGCGCCGCCGGCCACGATCTCCGAGAGTAATCCCGCCGGGACCGACGGCTTCGAATTCGTCGAGTTCGCACACCCGGATCCCGCAGCGCTCGACGCGCTCTTCACCCGCATGGGCTTTACCGCCGTTGCGAAGCACAAGCGCAAGGCGATCACGCTCTGGCGTCAGGGCGGCATTAATTTTCTCGCCAACTCTGAGCCCGGCTCGCTCGCCGTCGACTTCGCGAAGCTGCACGGCCCGTGCGCATCGTCGATGGCGTGGCGCGTCGTCGATGCGCAACACGCGCTCCGGCACGCGGTCGCGGCCGGAGCGGAAGCGGTCGAGCCGGGCGGGCGCGGCTCGATCGACGTGCCTTCGATCCGCGGCATCGGTGGTTCGCTCCTGTACTTCGTCGATCGGCATCGCGACGGCGCTTCGCCGTACGATGAAGAGTTCGATTGGACCGCGGCGCGCGATCCGAAGCCGGACGGCGCGGACCTCTTCTACATCGATCACCTCACGCACAACGTGCATCGCGGGCAGATGAACGTCTGGGCGATCGATTTCTATCAAAAGCTCTTCGGCTTCAAGCAGACGCGCTTTTTCGATATCGAGGGGAAGCTGACCGGACTCTTCTCGCGCGCGATGACGAGCCCGTGCGGCAAGATCCGCATCCCGATCAATGAGTCGGCCGATGCGAAGAGTCAGATCGAAGAGTATCTGCGCGAGTACAAGGGCGAGGGAATCCAGCACGTCGCGTGCGGCTCGCAAGATATTTATCGCAGCGTCGATCGGCTGCGCGAGAACGGCCTCGGCTTCATGCCTGCGCCGCCGTCCGCGTATTACGATCGGATCGACCGTCGCGTCCCGGGGCACGAGGAAACCGTCGAGCGGCTCGCCGAGCGCGGTATCTTGCTCGACGGTGAAGGCGTCGAGGGCGGCGGCGAAACGAAAGTCTTGCTACAGATCTTCTCGGCGACGGTGCTCGGGCCGATCTTCTTCGAGTTCATCCAGCGCAAAGGCGACGACGGATTCGGCGAGGGGAATTTTCGCGCGCTCTTCGAGTCGATCGAGGAAGATCAAATTCGGCGTGGCGTTTTAACGGCGCCGGCGGCGACATGACGCCGGACGCGCCGACTTATCAGTCCGGATTCGGAAACGAATTCGCGACCGAAGCGATCGCGGGCGCGTTGCCGGTCGGCCGCAATTCGCCGCAACGCCCGGCGTTCGGGCTGTATGCGGAGCAATTCTCCGGGACGTCCTTTACGGTGCCGCGCGCCGCGAATCGCCGCTCGTGGCTCTATCGGATTCGTCCCACGGCTACTCACGGCCCACTCGAGAAGCTCGAGTCACGCAGCGGCACGGGCTCGCTCGGGAGCCGGTTCGACGATCTTCCGGTAACGCCGAACCAGCTACGCTGGGATCCGCTCGCGTTCCCCGACGAAGCGACCGATTTCATCGACGGGCTCGTGACGTTCGCCGGCAACGGCGACGCCGCACAGCAAAGCGGCTGCGCGATTCACATGTACGCGGCGAATCGGTCGATGCGCGATCGCTTCTTCGCAAACTCCGACGGCGAGATGCTGATCGTCCCACAAGACGGACGCCTCCGCCTCGCGACGGAGCTCGGCATCATCGACGTCGAGCCGCAAGAGATCGTCGTCATCCCGCGCGGCATGCGATTCCGCGTCGAGTTGCCCGACGATCGCGCGCGCGGTTACGTGTGCGAGAATTACGGCGCACTCTTCCGGCTCCCCGAGCGCGGCCCGATCGGCGCGAACGGTCTCGCAAACGCGCGCGACTTTTTAACGCCGACGGCGACCTACGAGGACCGCGCGGGCGATTTTCAAGTCGTGGTGAAGTTTCTCGGCGAGTTGTGGGCGGCGCCGATCGCGCATTCGCCGCTCGACGTCGTCGCGTGGCACGGCAACAACGCGCCGTACAAGTACGACCTACGGCGCTTCAACACGATCGGGTCCGTCAGCTACGATCATCCCGATCCTTCGATCTTCTCCGTCCTGACGTCGCCGACCGATACGGCGGGTGTCGCGAACGTCGATTTCATCATCTTTCCGCCCCGCTGGCTCGTGATGGAAGATACGTTTCGACCGCCGTATTTCCATCGGAACATCGCGAGCGAGTTCATGGGCCTGATCACCGGTGCGTACGACGCGAAGGAGGAGGGCTTCGTCCCGGGCGGTGCGAGTCTCCACAATTGCATGAGCGGCCACGGACCCGACGCCGCGACGTTCGATAAAGCATCGAACGCCGACACCTCGAAGCCGAACCGCATCGCCGATACGATGGCGTTCATGTTCGAGACGCGCCTCGTCATTCGGCCCACGACGTTTGCGATGCAGAGCGCGTATTTGCAGCAACAATATGCACAGACGTGGCGAGGACTTCGCGCGGCGTTCGCTCCGACTTGAAGCGACGCGTCCCGAGACGACCCGGTGCGCTCCTTTCGACGGTGCGTTCGTGAGCAAGACATCCGCGTGAAGGCGGCTCGAACGATCCGGCGTTGAAAAGTTACGTCCCCGTCGATGCCGCCATGCATTTTCCGATTCAGAACTTGCCATACGGCGTGTGTCCGAGTCAAGGAGATCCTTCGCAGCAGGTCGGCGACGCGACTAGTGCGGCACTCTTACCCGAATTAGCTTGCGATCGGCGTCATGGCGTACGCCCGTCGAGGAATTCGATATGGCCGACCGAACGCATTGCGGCATGCGCGACCGCATAGCGATCATCTGTTCAGCGGTCGCGGCGACGTTGCACCTAGCGGCCGCGAATCGCTACGATCTCTTTCGTGACGAATTGTACTTTATCGTGTGCGGCCGCCATCCGGCATTCGGTTACGTCGATCAACCGCCGCTCGTCCCACTTCTCGCAGCCGCCGGATACGCACTCGGCGGCCAGACGTGGATCGTTCGGCTCCCGGCCGTGGCGGCTGCGATCGGGCTCGTTCTTCTCGTCGTCGCGCTCGCACGAGCGGGCGACCTTCAGGCCGAGCTTGTGCATATGGCT
>CAZZYZ010000015.1:8126-21080 GCA_964658425.1 Vulcanimicrobiota bacterium
CGAGCGCTCGGCGCGCGCGACGTTGCGGCGAGTTCGGCTGGACTCGCCGCAGCACTCGCGCCGATGTTGCTCGGGCTCACCGCGACACTCAACACGACGACGTTCGAGCCGGTCGCATGGACGTTCGTCGCTTACGCGCTCGTTCGCACCATTCTCTGCGACGAACGTCGCGGGCTGATCTATGCGGGGATCGTCGCCGGATGTGCGATGGAGGCGAAATATTCGCTCCCGCTTTGGCTCGGGGCACTCGCGATCGGATTGCTCGCAACACCGGAGCGCCGGCTCTTCCGAATGCGAGAACTCTGGTATGGGATCGCCATCGCAACTGCGATCGCAATGCCTTCGCTGGCTTGGCAGGTCGCGCACGGTTTGCCGTTCGCCGAATTGGTTCGCAATGCGCACGAAAAGGACATTGACGTCGAGCCGCTCGCGTATCTCATAAATCAAATGCTCGTCTTCAACCCGCTGTTCGCTCCGATTTGGCTCGCGGGCCTCGTCGGGCCGTTTGCGATTACGCGGCTTCGTACGATGCGTTTCGTCGCGATCGCCTGGTTCGTGACCGCCTTCGTGACGATCGCATCACACGGCAAGGATTACTATCTCGCGGCTGCTTATCCGCCGCTCTTCGCGTTCGGTGCGATCGCTCTCGGCGAGATCGTCCCGCAGCGCCGCTTCCGTATCGCCTATCTCGCGATCGCGAGCGTCGGAGCGCTTGCGATCATGCCGGTCGCGCTGCCGCTCCTATCGCCGCCGAAGCTCCTCGCGTACGAACGCACGATCGGCCTCGCGCCGCAATCGCAGGAGAGAAGCGACGCCGGCAGTCCGCTGCCGCCGACGTTCGCCGACATGATCGGCTGGCACGAGTTCGCCCGAACGGTCGGCGAGGCATACGATGCGCTCCCGGCGGCGGCGCGCGCGCGGACGTCGATCCTCGTTGAGAATTACGGTGAGGCAGCCGCCCTCGATCTGTACGGTACGCCGTATCATCTGCCTCCGGCACTCAGCGGACAGAACACGTACGGATTGTGGGCGCTGCGCGGACAACGTCCGAGCGACATTCTGCGCGTGCAGGACAACGTCGAACGACTCGCCCCGTATTGCGCGCACGTCACCTCGCTCGCAATCGTTCACGGGTCCTATCTTCGCGCACTCGAAGACGGTAAGACCGTCGCGCTCTGCGAAGGACTCCATCCGAATCTCGAGCGACTCTGGCCGAACATTCGCTATACGATTTAGTTGCGCGAAAGATCGACGGATGCGGCATCGTTATGTCCCTATTCGCCGCATATTTGCGGAGAATGGAGCTGACATTCTCCGCAAGTCGCAATCGGATCGGCTACAATGCAACCGCGACTGCATTCGAGGCGACTTCGAGACGTCCCAGAATCGTACTTCGTTTCATGGATCGTGATCGACGTTATGGCCGCAACTTCCGTCATGGACCCACCGTACGTGCACGCGAACATCATGTCCATGGACGCGGCAATTGCTCGTGGTTGATCCGCCGTATCGAATAGACCTCGAAAGTATCGTGCGCGCGTTTCCGCCGGGCGCGCGCGTACCGACGCTCTTGTACGATTTCGCGGCATGGCTCGCGCACCATCGCTGGGGCAGCGTCGGCGGCTTCGCGCTCGTCGGGAGCCGCAGTGACGACGCACCGATCGTGGACGGCGCACCGTTACGCGATGAATTCGCGCTCTTCATTCGCATGCCGGACGGATCGGTCGGCGGATTTTGGTACGGCGCCGCGACGGCGGCCGAACCGCCGATCGTAATGCTCGGCTCCGAGGGCGAGGCGGAGATCCTCGCCGACTCGCTCGCGGCATTCCTCGCGCGGATCGCGCTCCGCGATTTCAGCACGCATTCACCGTGGGGCGATTTCCCGGCGAATGACGACATGTTCGAGGCGGATGACGACGGTCTCGACGATACGCCGCAGCTCGCGGCCTGGCTTCGCGAGCGGCTCCGCGTCGCGGTGCTCGAACCGCTCCTCGTGCCCGATCCGGCGCGCGCCGATTTGAACGCGCGCATGCTACGATGGACCGAGTCACGCGAAGCGTACTGGGAGAACGACCGGGCGATGCACGCGCTCGCGCGCACGCTGGCCGATCACGCGCCGCACGATACGAAACCGTGGAGCCGCGCGCGTTTGCGATGCCGCTTCGATGGCGCGGACGCGTTCGAGGCGATCGTTTATCGCAACGGTCCCACACCGATCCCCGAAGCGGCGGCGATCGAGCCGATCGTACGCCGCCTTCGTGAGGCGATGGCTCGCGAATCACCGCGCCTCGGAGCGTGGCGAGAGCTCGGCCTCGCACTGCACGCCGATGGCCGCATCCTCCCGAACTTCGTCTATCCGGACGCGGCTCCATAGTGTATCGAGCGAGAGTGGCCTACTCTTCGAGCGCGGGGTAGCGCTTCAGAACGACGACCTCTCCGCTCGAGTTCGCATCGGGCCACACGTGGATAGCGTACCGATCGTTCCCTTCCAATCCGTCGTCACTCAACGTGTCGAGACCGTCGAAGGTGACGATCGCGCCGAGCTTACCCGCGGGCACCGTGAGGTGCGGCGCATCGGGAGCATACGCGAGAAGGGGCGCCAACACGAGCACGCCGGACGATGCCGTAAGGCTCGTCTCCACGACGTGCTGGAACGCCGCCGAGTCGAGCATCGGCCGAGCGTCGTGTAAGACGACGTCGATCGGTACCGGCATCTCACGCTCGATCTGCAACACGATCGCCTCCGGCCCGCTCATGACCCGCCGGGCGATCATCTCGTCGCTATAATCGTCGGGCAAAACCGGCAGACTGGAATCACAGAGATAGATTTGATGGTAGTCATTCGAAACCAGCCCGCTAAATATCGTCGCTGCCATACGTTCTTCGATTCAACAGGCGCCGCGCCGCTACCGCGTTCGCGCTTCAGTGCGTCGACGTATGCTCCAAATCGAAGGCGGCGTGGAGGCGTTCCAATGCCGCGCCGATCGTCGTCGCGCCTTCGACCGGCTTCCCATGATCCGCGATCGCCCGCCGCGAGGTCCCGATCGCACGCCGTATCCGTCCCGCGGCGGCCGCTTCGATCGAAGCCGACAGTTCGAACGCATCCGCTCGCGCTCGCAAGCCGTTCGCGAGTTCGATCCAACGCGCGGGATGATTCGCCTCGCGGCGCGCGAGGATGCGGCGATGCAAATGCAGCGCCGGAGCGACTTCTGCGAGCTTCGCGATGCGGTGCTCGAAGTGCCGATGCTTTTCGGATCGTTCCGCCGCTCCGAGGTGCGCGTGCGTCACGCACGCGTCGAGCGCGAGCAGCGCGTCGGCGAGCCGGCGGCGCGCGACGGCGTCCGTCCGGATCGGAAAAACGAACCACGTCGCAGCGACGCCGCAGCACGCGCCGACGAGAATCCCCTCGAGCCGCTCGCCGAGTAGGATTACGTCGATCGCCCCACTCGAACGAACGAGGAGCGCGAGAATCGATGTCGTTGCGAACGCCCAGTAGGCGTAATTGAGGTCGCGCAACCAAAGCCCGAAGAAGAGCAGCACGAAGATCGTCGTCGCCTCCGCGATGCCGGCCGGTGCCCACGCACGTGCGACGAGCGCGGCGACGACCGTTCCGGCAAGCGCACCGATGAGGCGAAGCAGCGCTTTGTAGAACGCGTCGCCGCGTCCGCGCGCACCGCTGCAGACGATGAATGCCGTCAAGACGACCCAACCCCAGTGCGATGGGAAGGCCGCCAAACCGAGGCAGAACGCGAGCGCGAGCGCCGCACCCATCTGCATGGCCATACGGGCCGTCGGCGTCAAACCCGCCCGGCGCAAGCGTTCGGGCTCGAACGCATCGGCGGCGCCGTCCGCGCGCGGGGGCCCGACCGCCGCGAGCAACGTCACGTAGGAAAGGGCGACCACGCCTGCGCCGATGACGAGCGCGAGATCGACGAACGGACCGCCGGCCGCATGCGGCGGAGCGACCGGAACCACGAGCATCGCGACGAGCGGAAGTGCGACCAGCGTGCCGGCCGTGCGACCCGTCGGTCCCAGATCGCGCAGCCATACCGAGAGCGCCATGCACGCGGTAAAGACCACGGCACCGAGGAACGGCTCCATTCGCAAGAGGAGCGCGATCGCCGAAACGGCGAGCGCGACGGCGGCGATCCGCAGACTCCCGAATGCGAACGCGGCGGCGCTCGCCGTCGCCGGGCGCCTTCCGAAGCCGAGCGCCAAGACCGCCGCGAGGATCGCCGGCTGCGGGCCCACGTGCGCCGCGCGACAGACGAGCCACATCGTTACGAAGCTCGCGACGGCACCCGCAAGCGTACGCGTGGCGGGCACGAGACCGTCGCGCAATGTCGGGTTCATAAAGCGCTCGACGTTTCCCCGAGCCCGAGCCACGCCGAGAGATCGCGCAACTCCGCGGTAAGCGCCGACATCGTTTCCGGCGGCGCACCCGGCTCGAGATGTACCGCATGAACGAGGAGACGCGCGTTCTGCCGATCGGCCTTGAGATCGACGCGCGCGACGAGCGCCTCGTCGAGCAGAAACGGCAGCACGTAATAGCCGTGTTGCCGCTTCGCGAGCGGCGTGTAGATCTCGATGCGGTAACGAAATCCGAAGACGCGCTCGGTCCGCGCGCGCTCCCACACGAGCGGATCGAACGGCGCGAGTAGCGCGCGCGTGACGATGCGGCGCGGCCTCCGTGCATCGCGATGGAGATAGGCGACGGGCCAACCGGCAACGGAGACCGGTCGCAGGACGCCTTCCTCGACGAGCGTGCGGATCGCGCTCGCAGCATCGTCGGGGCGCAGCCGAAAATAATCGCGCAGCTCCGTTCCCGTCGCAATCCCGAACGCTCGCGCGGCGCGCTCGACGAGCGCACGTTGCGCATCGGCATCGCTCGGCGTCGGAAGCGCGAGGATCGCGGCGGGGATCACGCGCTCGGTGAGATCGTAGACGCGTTCGAAACTGCCGCGCCGCGTCGCGGTCGTTACATGGCCCGCGTAAAACAGCCACTCGAGCATCCGCTTCGGTTCGCTCCACTCCCACCAGCCGGGCTTCCCGCTCTCGACAGCCGAGGCCGCAAGCGGACCATCCGTTCGAATGCGCTCGAGCAGCCGCATCGCCTCGCTGCGGCGCTCCGTCGCAAAACCGCTCCGGCTAAAATACCCGTGCTCGCCGCGATCGGCGCGCGCCATCCGCCATCGCAAGAGCGGATGCATCTCGAGCGGCAGTAGCGATGCTTCGTGCGCCCAGTATTCGAAGAGCCGACGCTCGCTGCGACGGCCCCATGCCGCGCGATCGAGCAGCGTGCGATCGTACGGGCCCAGCCGCGAGAATGCGGGCAGATAGTGCGCGCGCACGAGCACGTTCACGCTGTCGATCTGATGGAGCCCGAGTCGCTCGATCGTTCGCCGAAGATGGCCCCGACCGACCGCCGCCGGCCGCGGCTCGGCGAACCCCTGCGCCGCGAGTGCGATGCGGCGCGCCTGCGCGGGCGCGATGCGTTCGATCATGCGAGCCTGCCGTTTACCGTCGCGACGAACACACCATGCGCCGGGTCATCTCGACACGTGTAGGCGCACCCACGCCGCCGTCTCGGCATCGAGGACGTCGAGCATGTTGCCCTGCACGAGCGCAATGTCGAGGGGATGCAAGCCCCAGCCGTCCGGACTGGAGAGACGATCCAGAAATGCCGCGTCGTACGAAGAGAGCGGGCCCGGCTCGACGGCGACGCGTAGCGCGTTTCCGAGCGAATCGGCGCGGCACGTTCCCGATAATCGATCGACCGTCTCGACCCACGGCGGATCGCTTGCGGGTGCGCCCGCGGGCTTGCGATGAAAGAACTTAAGCGTTCCGGTACCGCCGCTCGGCGCGGCCGGATCGACGCAGGCGCTGATCAGATCATCGCGACGGGCGCGCCCGAAGACGCGCCGCGTCGCGGCGTCGCTCTCGAGATAACTTCCCCACGCATACGCGCAACCGATCTGCGAGGCGGATGCGCACGTCGGAATGTGCGCGAACGTTCCGCCGACGTTCGCGCGCGGCGGAACGCCGAGCGACGGGTCCCCCGCGAGGAATGCCGATACGAGGAGGGCCCTTGCGGGCGTTGCGTCGATGCTCGCCGCGATCAGCTGCTGCAAGAGGATCGTTCCTTGGCTATGCCCGATGAGAACCACGCCGCGGCCGCGATTGTCGTGCGCGAGATAGTACGCCCACGCGGCGGCGACGTCGCGTTCGGGGGCGTCCGAATCCGCGACCGGTTCACCCGCGAGTTTCGCGCTCAGATGCGCGAGTGTCGCCTGGCGGTACACCGGCGCGAAGACACGACACTTCGAAGTGAAGCGCCCGGCCTGCGCGTTGACGATGCTCGCGATCTCCGGCGTAACGCGCGCGTCGCTATACGGCGTGCTCTCGCGCGAAACCGTCGGGTAGACATAAAAGCAATCGATGGGCGGATCGATGGCCGGCGCGAACGGCACGACGCGCGCCGCATCGTCGCGATCGACGACCTTCGCGTCGAGGCCCGTCGTACAGACGCTCTCCGCTCCCGGCCGGCAGACCCAGCCGGCGACCGATGCGTACGCCGGAGCCGCGCCGAGAATGTCGTCCGCCGCGGCGATGCCGGGCGATAGCAGTGCGGCCGATATCACGAGCGTCCTCAATGCCGATCCGATGCTCATGCTTCCCACGACCCGGCACGTCGCAGGTAGGCTGCGCACCGTCGAGCCCGCTTCGACGTGCGTGACGCCGCACAGCCCTCGATTCGCGCGAGATATCGCTCGCAGCCGCGCAGCCGTACGAAACGCGCGTGGATAGAAAAAAACACCGGCGAGCCGTCGAATCGGTCGGCGTGTCCCTTTTCGAGACGCTCCTCGCGTTGTTACTCGCGGCGGTCGTGCTCTTGCAGGCGAGCCGCCGCCTGGGTTTGCCCTACCCGGCGGTGCTCGCCGGCGCGGGCGTCGTCGTCGGCTTCATCCCGGGCACCCCGAACATCCCGATCGATCCGAACGTCGCGCTCGCGCTCTTCGTCGCACCGGCGATCATCGAGGCGACGTTCGATTTTCCGGTCGGCGCCGCACGGCGATTCTGGGCACCGCTCATCGCATTCGCCGTCTTCGGCGTCGTCATCACGGCCGCGATCGTCGCGTGGCTCGGGACGTGGTATCTCGGGTTGCCCGTCGCCGCGGCACTCGCACTCGGAGCGATCGTCGCGCCGCCCGATGCGACGGCCGTAACGGCCGTGCTCGGCTCCGTTTCGATCCCGAGATCGTCCGACGCCGTCTTGCGCGGCGAAAGCCTCTTCAACGATGCGACGGCGCTCCTACTCTTCGCCGGTGCCGTCGCGGTCGTCTCGAACGGCGGCTTCAACGCGACGGTCGGCCTCCATCTCGCGCTCGCCGCACCGGGCGGCGTGCTCCTCGGCATCGCGTTCGCGTACGCGATGCGCTACGTCACGCGATTCGTCGGCGATACGCTCGGCGCGAATCTCTTGCAGTTCGTAAATTGCTTTCTGCTCTGGATCCTCGCCGAGCGGCTACAACTTTCGGCCGTGCTGTGCATCGTCGCACTCGCCATGACCGTCGCGCGTACGGCGTGGCGCGAGACCTCGACGCGCATGCGAAACCATACGAACGCCGTCTGGCGCACCATCGTGTTCGCGCTCAACGTGATGGCGTTCTTTCTCATGGGTATCCAGGCGCGAGCGTCCGTCGCGCACATGCGGCCGTCGCAACTCGCACACGCGGGCATCTTCGCGACGATCGTCGTCGTCGCGGTGATCGTCTCGCGGCTCGCGATCGTGCTCGCCTACAATCGCGCGCGCGCGTTTGCAGAGCGCTCGCACGGCCGCGAAGAACCGGCGACGGTCGCGCAGGGCATCTTCGTCGGGTGGGCCGGGATGCGCGGCATCGTCACCGTCGCAACGTCGTTCGCGCTCCCGCTCGGTTTCCCGCAGCGCGATACGCTCGTCTTGACCGCGTTCGCCGTGGTCGTCGCGACGCTCGTCGTGCAAGGTCTCACGCTAAAACCGCTCATCGGTCTGCTCCGGCTCGACGAGGGCATCTCGCTCGATACAAAGCTCGCCGAGGTGTACGCCGATCTCACCGACGTCGCATTGCAGACGCTCGCGAATCATTCGGGACCGGAAGTCGATGAGCTCCGCGTCGCATTCGAGACGAAGAAGAACGCGCCGACCGATCCCGGCGCCGCCGAGCAACTGAAGCGCAAACGCGCGCTCGGCCTCGCGATCATCGACGCGCAACGCGAGCGCCTCAGTACGCTGCAAGCGGATTATCAGATCGGACCCGATGAGTTCGATGCGATGGAGGAAGCGCTCGACTGGCGCGAACTCGCGCTCTTACCAGACGATGCACGCCGCCTTCAAGAAGGCTAGGCGCGCGCTAGAGAATCGGAACGCCCCCGCCGAGTTCGGGCGCGAGATCGCCGCGAATGCGCGGGTCGTCGAAGATCTCGATCGCTCGCATGTACGCGACAAACCCCGAGCGCTCGTAAAACGCGATCGCCTTCGGATGGTCCAGCGTGCACGTGTGCAGCCAAAAGCGTGCGATCGACCGCGACCACGCTCGTTCGATCGCGCGATTCATCAAAACGCGCGCCGCACCCGTGCCGATGAGTTCGGGGACGACGCCGAAATACACGAGTTCGCACTCGCCCGTCTCGCGAAAATCGAGTTCCGCGATCCCCGCATCGGCGCCGTCGCCGCGAAGCACGTAGATCTCGACGTCCGGATCTTTCACGATCGACGACAGTTCGGCATCGTCGAGCCGCAGCCGCGTCGCCCAAAGCTGCGTTCCACCGACGCGACGGTAGACGTCGCGATACCACGCGTCGGTCGGTGCTTCGACGCGGCGCACGCTCCACGCATGTCCGCGAACCTCGGGCCGCAGCGACGGCCGCTCGCGCATCTCGAGGTAGGTGACGACCGCAGCGAGTTTGCCGGCCGGTACGGGATGATAACCGTCGGGGATGTGCACGATACACATCGTTTCACCGCCGTTCGAAAGGTGCTCCTGTGTGATCGGTCGCCGAGCGACGGGCGCCCGCGCCCGGGGTGAATCGACCGTGCACACTCCGAATGGGTCGCGTTCATGACGGAACACCCGCCCGGGATCGCCGAAGGCGCGTTCCACGCCTACTTCGTGTACGACGTCGGCGATACGATCGATCTGGACGCGCTCGACACGGTCGCGGGCGAGGACGTCTCGCGCGCGCCGTTGCAACTGCGCCGCGAAGCCTCGGCCGGCTTCATCGAATTTCCCGAACCTCCGATCGTGCTGCGGATCGCGACTCCGACCTCGAACACGCGCGTCCGCGCGAAGATCTTCGATTACGGCGTGATCTCGATTCGGCTCACGCTCCCGTTCGCGGGTGGAAGCTGGCTCGCGTTTGCGGCGTTCACACGCCGATTGCGCATCGATTCGGAGCTCGAAAGCCTCGCGCGCGCGACGCTCGATAGCGTGCTCGCCGAGATCGGCGCGGCCGTCGACGATCCGCACGAGCCGCTCGTCGAGGATTTCTTCGTGTTCGAGGTCGGCGCGTTCGACGCGCCGACGAGCGGTCCGCAGCTCGCCTCGACGTTCGCGGGGCAACTCGCGAGCCTCGTACTCTGCGAAGAACGGCCGCTGACGAAATCGGAGAACGCGGAATCGCTACGCATCGCGTTCTCGTATTTCGATGACGATCTCACGATCGTGCAATGGGATACCGCATTCGTCTACGATCGCGGCGAAAGCGCGCGCAACACCCTCGATATCCTCGAGTTCGCCAACACGCAGCTCGTCGAGCTACGCACCTACGACGCGCGGCTCGATGCCGAACTCGATCTCATCTACAAGCTCGATCCGCAGCCGACGTCGAAGCGGCGCCTCGGGCGGCGCGAAGCGCAAGAAGCGGCAGACCGGCTGCGTTACCTGATCGTCGACATCGCCGAACTCACCGACCGCGCATCCAACGCCCTAAAAATCATCGGCGATGCGTACTACGCGCGACTCTACCGAGGCGTCACGGGCCGCCTCGGTCTCGCAGATTGGCAGCGCCAAATCGACTCCAAGCTCGCGACCGTCAACGAGATCTACCGCTTCTTCAGCGATCAGGCGCAAACGGCGCGCAGCGAGTTCCTCGAAGTCGTCGTGATCGTGCTGATCGCACTCGAGATCGTCATCGGCGTCGTCGCGCTGCGGCACTAATCGTTTACGGCCGATCAGAGGCCGATCGAGCGGAGCAGATAGAGGTGAGCAAGCGTCGCCACCGATCCACGCTCATTCTACGGCCTTCCACCGCAGGGGTGCGGTAAGGCGCCTTACCGCGATCCCTCCGTCGATCGAGCAGAATGAGACCATGACCATGCAGCGCTTCGCGCCCCGCGCCTCCGAGGCACATCGAACGGCCCCCGTCGAACGAGCGACGATGGTCACCGACGAGGGTCAGCCGACCAACAAGGTCTGGTATCTCCAGCAGAGCCGCCTCTTCTCGGACACGACGGGCAGCGACGTCGACGCGTACCAGCATCTCTTTCGCATGCAGACGCTGCCGAAGCGTGCGCGCGTCTTCGACGTCGGGGATCCCGCGCGCATCATCTATCTCGTGAAGTACGGCAAGATCCGGCTCGTTCGGCTGACGCCGGAGGGCAAAGAGGTGACGGTCGCGCTTCTCGGAGCGGGCGATATCTTCGGCGAGGAGACGCTCTTCGAGAAAGATCAGCCGCGCTCGACGGTCGCCATCTGCGTCGAGGAGACGCTGCTTTGCATGTCGCGCGCCGACGATCTCATGGCGCTGCTCCTGAACGATCCGCAGGTCGCACTCAACGTCGCGAAGATCTTGAGCGGTCGCCTCGACGACGCGTCGGAGACGATCGAAGACGTCTCGTATGCG
Organism: Vulcanimicrobiota bacterium; assembly: GCA_964658425.1. Taxonomy (GTDB): domain Bacteria; phylum Vulcanimicrobiota; class Vulcanimicrobiia; order Vulcanimicrobiales; family Vulcanimicrobiaceae; genus CAZZYZ01. The sequence goes on from CAZZYZ010000015.1 coordinate 19,008, forward strand.
AAAGTTCCCGATCGCATCGTCCATCTCTTCGAACGCCTATCGCACGAGCACGGGCGGCGCATCCCGGGCGGAGTCGTCGTCGACGTCATCCTGACGCACGGCGAGATCGCCTCGGCGATCGGCAGCACGCGCGAGACCGTCTCGCTGGAGCTCGGGAAACTGCTTCGCGCCGGGCGCGTCAAGCAAGACGGCCATGCGTTCGTACTTCCCGACGAGATCCGCTCGTGACGCGGCGCGAATCGCTCGCCGCCGCAGCCGCGATCTTCGCGATTCCAACGGCGCTCGCGCGAGCGGCTGCCGCAACCGCCGCGACGCGCGCCATCTCGCTCGAGCCGCTGTTGCGCTCGGATCAGACCTGGCTCAACGGCAAGCCGACGCGCGCATCGCTCGCGGGCCGCGTCGCTGTGGTCGACGTCTTCACGTTCGAGTGCGTGAACTGCCGCAACGTCACGCCGAATCTTCGGGCGCTGCATGCGACGCGCTCGGCCGATGTCGCGATCGTCGGCATCCATACGCCGGAACTCGAATCGGAGCGCGACGCCGACAACGTAAAACGGGCGCTTCCCGATCTCGGCATCGCGTGGCCCGTCGTACTCGATCCGCAAAACGTTCTGTGGAATGCGTATGGCGTGAGCGCGTGGCCGACGCAGTTCGTCTTCGATCGTAACGGCACGCTCGTTACGACCATCGTCGGCGATTCGCAGGATGCGACGCTCGACGCGGCGATCGATCGCGCGCTCACGTAGCGCGTCCGTCGCATTCAGTCGCGCACCATGCGGAAGCCGCGAGCGATCAGCGTCGGCTTTCCGTATCGCATCCCGCGCCAGAACGGAACGATAACCCGCGATCGCCCGACGACGAGTCGCGGCGGCCAGCTCGGACACTCGTCGTGCGTCGGTACGAATCCGCGCCTCGGGGCGAGCGGACACGCGATCGTGACGCCGTCGACCACGAACGGCGGCGATGCGGTGTAGAGGTCGATCTTCTTTCCGGCGGCCGAAAGAATCGTCAGCGCGCCCGAGCCGTTCCCAAAGCCGAGATCGATCAGTCGGCCGCGCAGCGTCCCCGACGGCGGCCCGACGACAGCCGGGAAGTAATGCGCATCGTCGCGTGCGTACGCCGCATTCGCGTACGACAGCAACGCGCAGACGATGCCCGAGATGGACCGGCTGACGATCAAGCGACGAACACCGAACGAAGTCATCGCTCGCCCGCAAGTTTTTCGAGTTGGTGCAGATGACGCTCGACGGACTCGGCGTAGCGCAGCCGCTTCCCGTCGGGCCAGACGGTCAGCGCGCTATCGCCGTCGCGGTTGTGACCCGCGTTGAAAACGGTCAGCATCGCGTGGGTCGATCCGAACGTACGAAGGTTCTTCGCATCGACCGCCGCGGCCATGTCGGCGTTCTCGAGAACGTCGAGCCCGTCGTGGTGCTCGTGTAACCACGGCCCGAATCCGCCGCTCGGATCGAGCTGGAAAAGCCCGTGTCCGCGGCCATGGCCACCCGATTGCAAGACGTTGCGACCCGAGTTCGCACCGGGACCGCCGGACTCTTGAGCTGCTTGTGCCGCAAGTAACAAAGGCGCGATCCCGTGCGCGCGTGCCGCACGGCAAATTTCGTCGCGATGGGCGATCCCGGCCGGGATCGGATTTTTGACACTCGGCGCATTGAAAACCGGAGCGCCCGACGTCTTCTCTAGGCGGAGCCCATTCGGTGAACCAATACCAACGGATTTCATGTCATCAGCCTCATTGCGGGGAGGGTGAGCGCGCTTCGCCACTTCGAGTACGCCGATGCTCCGCGCGTAACGCACAGTCACGCCGTAACGAACCCTCGACTAGTCCCGCGTGCCCCCAATGCGAGATCCGTTTGCGTCGAGCGCATGGGCATCGGCCCCAGTCCGGTAGAACTGGCACACCAGACTGTTTCTGCGATCGATCATTCTCGGAGGACTTGAGTGAAGTCCGCTGCGGAGACTGCGCCGATCGCGACTCCGAGAGGCGGTGCGTCCTCGTATGCTTGAAGGTTCCGACAGCGCGCCGACATCGAGTCAAATCGTCGCGCTCGCACGCGA
>CAZZYZ010000015.1:21180-26966 GCA_964658425.1 Vulcanimicrobiota bacterium
CCAACGCTCGAGGCGATCGCGAACCTTTGGTGGGCTCGACATCTCGAAAAGGTGAATCTTTTAGCGCCGCTCGTGATCGAAAAAGTAGAACGGAACGGCGCGTATCGTACGTCGCTCGGGCGATACGTCGCGCTCTTGGAGCGAAGTGACGGGTCGCGCTGCTTCTACTGCGAACGATCGCTATCGGACGACATCCCGAAGCAGGTCGATCATGTCATTCCGTGGTCGTTCTTGCTAGCCGACCCGATCTGGGATCTCGTGCTCGCCTGCGTGCATTGCAACAGCTCGAAATCAGATACACTTCCCGCACGAGCATACATCGATAAACTCGCGAAGATTCATGCTTCACGCGCCAAGATGTCATTCCCGCTACGTTTCGCGAGTCCGATGCTGCCGCTCGAAGATCTCGAGCGTTATTACGACGCGGCACTGAGTGTTGAATGGCCGGCCGGCTGGGTTCCGACGCTTATAAAGTCGTCATTTTGATGTCATGCGACGTACTCTTACGTAGCTGATAAACAAAACGAAGATCGCTACAACGAGTACGTATACAGCCGAGAGATGCTCCGGGCTTTTCATGCGGACCGGATCCGCAACGAAGCGAACGACCGCACCGATGACGGCCGTGATCGACGCGCGCTGCACGGCCTTCAAGATACGCCGCGGGAGAGGCCGCGCTATCACGTCCTGCCTGGCCGCGGTAAAATCGAAGAGTTCGAGGAACCGAAAACGGGCCCGCATCGCGCGCATCTTGTCGTACCGCTTGGGACTCTCCTACGTTCGCATTCGATCCTGGTCGCGCCGAAAGCACGGGATCACAAGAAGAGACGAATTCATACGCGATTTCTCGATTTCGGCGGGACGATCCGTAATATGCGATAATCGCCCGAGCGGATCGTCACGCCGGTCGCATCGAACCATTCGAGCAGCGGGACGGCGTATTTGCGCGACGTACCGGTGAGATCGCGAAATGCGGCCATCGTCAGCTGTTTCTCGCGCCGCAATGCGGCTTCCAATTTCCCGCGAATCTCCGCGATCTGCGAACCGCGGTAGACCGCATCGCCGACCTTCACGAGCGCGCCGCTCGTCAGCAGCGTTTCGAACGCTTGCGCGAGCCCGACGATTCGCGATTGCTCGATCAGCGCCGAGACACGTTCGAGGTCGACCGGAACGTACGGTTGTGAAGCATCCGGGACGAAGGCCGCGTCGAAGTACGCGCGCTGGTCGGGCGCGAGCGTCGGTACGTAATCCGGCGTCGCGTAGTAGCCGGCACGAGAAAGGATCCGGCCGTCGTCGATCGCAACCGAGAGGACGCGATAGAGCACGTTCTCCGCGAGGACGAGCGCGCGCGAGAGCGCGAGCCCGGTCGTCCCGACGAGCCACGGCGTCGCGGTCTCGTTCGCCGCCAGCCGCTCGCGGACGCGCGCGATCACGCCGTCGACGAGCGCGCTCTCCGCATATGCGGCGGGGCGCGCGAGGCGCACCGCGCGGCCCGCGGTCACGAGCTCGTCGAGTGCGCCCTCCGCGATCTCGGCACGCACGTTCGCGGTCGCACCGATCTCGGCCGGCGTCGCTCCCGCGATCCCCGCCGCTCCGAGCGCCGCGGCGACGAGTGCGAGTTCCGGCGTGTCGTCGGCGAACGCGGCGCCTGCGGCGACATCCGTCCCCGCGATCGTTCCGCCGCCGAGTAAGGTTTTCGGCGTCAGCCTCCGCACGACGAATGCGGCGCCGGGGAAAACGACCGTCGCTTCGCGCAGATGCAGCGTCGCCGTAACGGCAGCCGCCGTCGTCGGGATCGTTTCGAAGACGAGCGTTCCGAGTATCTCCGCCGCACCGATGTACGCGCGCACCGGCATTCGGCGGCGCAGCATGCCGAGCGTCGCGACGAGCGGTCGAAAGATCACGTGGACGGACGATCGTGTGACGAACTGCGGGCTCGCAAGCACCGCACCGCGCGCGATCTCGCTCGCCTCGATGCCCGGCAGATTGATCGCGACGCGGCTGCCGCCGTCGGCGCGCTCGCGCTTGCGGCCGAAGATCTGCAGGCTGCGCACGCGGACCTCGCGCGCGCCGGGAGCGAGCGCGAGTTGATCGCCGACGGCGATCGCACCCTGCATCAGCGTCCCCGTGACGACCGTCCCGTGGCCGGCGATCGCGAATACGCGATCGATCGGCAGATACGTGGGCGCATCCGGCGCGCGCGCGGGAAGCGCGACGAGCGCTTCGTGGATCGCCGCGCGCAATTCGTCGAGGCCCGCGCCCGTGAGCGTCGAGACGGGAACGATGCGTGCGTTTTCCGCAATCGTCCCCGCGATCTCTTCCCGCACGAGTTCTTCTGCGAACGCGAGTTCCTCGGCATCGACGAGATCGGCTTTCGTCAGCACGACGATCGTCCGCTTGACGTTGAGGTACTGAAGTATCGCGAGATGCTCGATCGTCTGAGGCCTCGGGCCCTCGTTCGCCGCGACCACGAGCAGCAGCACTTCCATCCCCGCCGCGCCCGCGAGCATGTTATGGAGGAAGCGCTCGTGCCCCGGCACGTCGACGATCCCCGCTTCGACGCCGTCGGGAAAGCGCAGGTGCGCGAAGCCGAGATCGAGCGTCATGCCGCGCAATTTCTCTTCGATCCAGCGATCGGGATCCGTCCCAGTCAGCGCGCGAACGAGCGACGACTTTCCATGATCGACGTGACCCGCAGTCCCGAGAACGTGCATGAGGTGACCATTCCCACGACGGCGCGCTCGCGCCGTCGTTTATGAAAAGTCGTCCGAATCGTCACCGATCACGCGCGACCATCGTCGACTGCCGCAACGAGCGCCGATGCCAGGTCCGCTTCGCGTTCGCTCGGTAGCGTACGAAAATCGAAGACGAACGCGTCGTCCGCGACCCGCCCGACGGCGGACGGACGATTCGTACGCAGCGTCTTCGCGAGCGCGTTCGGCGACGAACCGGGGACGCGAACCGAGATTCCGGCCGACGGCAGCGTCGCGAGCGGCGTCGAGCCGCCGCCGGCGTAGCTCTCCGTCGCGATCGTCGTGACGAACGGCCGAATGCGCTCGGGCAGACGCGCGCGGAACGCATCGGCGCGCCCGCGCAATTCATCGATCGGCGTGCCGAGCATCGCGTAAAGCGGGATCTTCGCGACGCCGCCCAGCTCGAGATAGAGCCGAAGCGTCGCGCCGAGCGCGGCGAGCGTCGCCTTATCGACGCGCAGCGCGCGCAGCATCGGATTCGCGCGCATCCGCGCGATCGCAGCCGCGCGGCCGACGACGATCCCGGCCTGCGGGCCGCCCAGGAGCTTGTCGCCGGAGAACGCGACGAGATCGATGCCGTCGGCGACGACCTCGGGGACGGTCCGCTCGTGCGGCAGACCGTACGGGGCGAGATCGACGAGCGCGCCGCCGCCGAGATCCTCGACCGTCGGAACGCCGACCCGCCGCCCAAGCGCGGCGAGTTCAGCCGCAGTGACGTCGGCGGTGAACCCCTCGATGCGATAATTCGACGTGTGGCTACGCATCAGGAGCGCCGTCCGCGCGCTGAGCGCGCGCTCGAAATCGGCGACGTAGACCTTGTTCGTCGCGCCGACTTCGACGAGCGTCGCGCCGCTGCGCGCGAGGACGTCCGGTAATCGAAAGCCGCCGCCGATCTCGACGAGCTGATTGCGCGAGACGACGACCTCACGACCCTTCGCGAACGTGTCGAGGATCAGCAGCACGGCCGCCGCACAATTGTTGACGACGAGCGCGTCTTCGGCGCCCGTAACCGCGCGCGCGAGCGCCGTCACGCGCGCGTAACGCGAGCCGCGCACTCCGCCCTCGAGATCGAATTCGAGATTCGAATAGCCACCGGCGATCGCGACCATCGCATCGAGCGCTTCGCGCGCGAGCGGAGCGCGACCGAGATTCGTGTGCAGCAGAATTCCGGTGCCGTTGAGCAGCGGAACCAGCGCATCGTTTTCGATATGGGCGAGCCGCGCGGCGACGCGCCCGAGCAGCGTCTCGAACGCGGGGATCGCCTGTCTCTCGCGGACGGCACGCGCGCGGACGTCCCGCAAAACGTCATCGACCGTCGCTTTCACGACGGTCGTTCCGAAGAGTGCCGCGAAACCCGCGACGGCCGGTTCGTCGAGGAACCGGCGCATCGCGGGAAGCTCGCGCATCATGCGATGCGACGCTTACGCGATGGCGGCGGTGTGCTTCTCGAGCATCGCCGTGATCTGATTCTCGGGCACGAATCCGACGACACGATCCACGGCTTCGCCGCCCTTGAAGAGGATGAGGCACGGGATGCCGGAGACGTGGTACTCGCCCGCGAGATTCGGATTCTCATCCGTATTCAGCTTGACGAATTTCGCCTTGCCGACATTCGCCGCCGCGATCTTCTCGACGACGGGAGCGAGCATGCGACACGGGCCGCACCAGGGCGCCCAAAAATCGACCAGCACGGGCTTGTCGTGAGAGAGGACGTCTTTCTGGAACGTGGCCTGCGTGACGTCGGGTAATGCGCTCATGGTTGTAATAACCTCCGACGCGTGGGACCGCACCGCCCCCACTCGCGGTTGCGCCGCGAGGAGGGCCGGAGGTGGACGCGGGGCTAGCCGACGACCGGGGTCTCGCCCGTGATCTCTTCGATCTGCTTCGTCTGCACGCCCAGGTTCGTAATCGCGATCACCTCGTCGCCCGGCTCGAGGCGCTGCAATCGAACACCCTTCGTCGAGCGTCCCGCGCGCCGGATCTCGGAGACGCGGATTCGGATGACCTGATTGCCGGACGTGATCAGCAGCAGCTCGTCGTCGGGCTTCACGAGGATCTGATCGACGACCGAGCCGATCTCTTTCTCCTTCGCGAACGCCTTGACGCCCTTACCGCCGCGATTGGTGTGACGATAATCGTCGATCGGCGTGCGTTTGCCGAACGCTTGCGACGTGACGATGAGGACTTCGCGGCGCTCCGGATCTTCGACGTCCATCGCGACGACCGAATCGCCCGGTGCGAGCGTGATCGCGCGGACGCCGCGGGCGTTGCGGCCCATCGGCCGGACGCCCGTCTCCGAAAAGTGAACCGCCATACCATCGCGCGTCGCGAGGATGATGTTGTTGCTGCCGCTCGAGAGATTGACGCTGAGCAATTCGTCGTTTTCATCGAGACCGACGGCGTTGAGACCGCTGCGACGGATATTCGCGAAATCGCCGAGCGACGTCTTCTTGATGACGCCGCGCCGCGTGACCATCACGAGGTACGCCTCCTGCGTGAAATCGCGGATCGGGAAGACGGCGGTGACGCTCTCGCCCGGCGGCAGCGTGAGCAGATTGACGAGCGCCGTGCCGCGCGATTGCCGCGTCGAATCCGGGATCTCGTAGGCACGCAGACGATACGCGCGGCCCTTGTTCGTGAAGAACATCACGAACTCGTGCGTCGAGGTCATGAAGAAGTTCCGTACGACGTCTTCGCGCTTGAGATTCGAGATGCCGACGACGCCGCGGCCGCCGCGGTTCTGCGCGCGGAACGTATCGACGGAGACGCGCTTGATGTATCCGCCGACGGTCGACGTCACGACGACCGGCGTATCCGGGATGACGTCCATGATGTTGAGCTCGTCGTCGAGCGCGACGATCTCGGTCTTGCGCGGATCGCCGAAGCGCTTCTTGATATCGGCGAGATCGGCCGCGATCAATTGCGAGACGCGGCGCGGATTCGCAAGGATGTCTTCGAGTTCGGCGATCGTACGGATGAGCGCGTTGTACTCGTCCTCGATCTTCTGGCGCTCGAGGCTCGTGAGCGTGCGCA
>CAZZYZ010000016.1:0-26901 GCA_964658425.1 Vulcanimicrobiota bacterium
ACCTGCTCGCCGAGCACGTCGAACCCGCGGCGGCGCGAGCGGATTTCGAGCGGCTCGCGGAACTCACGCGGCGCGTCCCGCTTCGCGACGCCGATTTCGTGCGCGGGATCGCGCTCGCACAACGCCTTCGAACGGAGATGACCGGCCATGCCCGAGCCCGCCGCTGACCTCGCGCGCCGCCTGCGCGAGGGCCTCGAAAGCGTCATCGCCGGCAACGAATCGGCCGCGTTCGCCTTTCTCGTCGCGTTGCTCGGCAACGGCCACATCCTCATCGAAGGCGTCCCCGGGACGGCGAAGACGCTCCTCGTGCGGACGTTCGCGGCGCTGCTCGGCGCGCCGTACCGGCGCATCCAATTCACGCCCGATCTCATGCCGGCGGACGTCGTCGGGACGACGATCTTCAATCCGCAGACGGCCGAGTTCTCGCTGCGGCGCGGCCCGATCTTTACGAGCCTGCTGCTCGCCGACGAGATCAATCGCACGCCGCCGAAGACGCAATCGGCGCTGCTGGAAGCGATGGAAGAACGCCACGTGACGCTCGACGGCGAGACCGTCCCGCTGCCGGCGTTCTTCATCGTCTGCGCGACGCAGAATCCGATCGAATTCGCCGGGACCTATCCGCTTCCCGAAGCGCAGCTCGACCGCTTCCTCGTGCGCGCGCGCACCGGCTATCCGAGCGAACGCGCGGAGCGCGAGTTGATCGCGCGCGCGGTGTCGGGCTTCGATGCGCGCGATCTCGCGACGGCGGGCGTCGTGCGGATCGCGAGCGGCGAGGACGTGCTCGCGGCGCAGCGCGAAGTCGCGGCGATCTTCGCCTCGGACGCGGTGCAGGCGTACCTGTACGAGATCGTCTCGCGAACGCGTAGCACGGCCGACCTCGCGCTCGGCGCGAGCCCGCGCGCCGCGCTCGCGCTGCTCGCCGCGAGCCGCGCGTCGGCGGCGATCGGCGGCCGCGATTTTGCGACCCCGGACGACGTGAAGGCCGTCGCGCCGCTCGTCCTCGCGCACCGCCTCATCGTGCGGCCCGAGAGCGAGATCGAGGGCGTGACCGCGGAGAGCGCGCTCGAGCGGATCCTCGCGAGCGTCCCCGTGCCGACCGCGACCGCGACCGCGTAGCGCGTGCTCGCCTGGTGGCTCTCGCCGCGCGGCGCGTGGTTGCTCGCGGCGATCGCGCTGCTCGTCGCGATCTCGAGCGTCGCGAGCGGCGTGTTGCCGATCGCGCTCGCGGCGATTGCGCTCTTCGTCGGCTTCGCGATCGCGGACGTGCTGCTCGGGCCGTCGGCCGCGACGCTGCGCGTGCGGCGCGCGCCCGTGCCGCGGCTCGCCCTGCGCCGCCCGGCGGCGCTGACGTACGAGCTCGAGAATCGCACGCGCGTCGCGGTGCGCGTGCGGATCGCGGAGACGCCCGTTCCGAAAATCGCCTTCGATGCTCCGTTCGCGATCGCGGACGTCCCCGCGAATGCGCGCGCGTCGTGCACGCTCTCGATCGCGGCGCGCGAGCGCGGGCGCGTTCGCTTCGGCGCGCTCTATCTGCGCGTCGAGAACCGAATCGGACTCCTCTCGCGTCGCTTCCGCATCGCCTCCGACGAGGATGCGCGCGTCTTCCCGGATCTTTCGGCGGTCGAGGAGCGCGGGTCGCTCGGCGCACGTAGTACGCTCTTGGCGACCGGATTGCGGCGGCTGCGTCAGCGCGGCGGCGGGAGCGAGTTCGAGAGCCTGCGCGAGTATCTGCCGGGCGACGGATTTCGGAACGTCGATTGGAAGGCGACCGCGCGGCGCGGCCGGATGATGGTCGCCCAATACGAGGTCGAACGCAGCCAGAACGTCGTCCTCGCACTCGACTGCGGGCGACTCATGACGCCGCGTATCGGGCCGCAGCGGAAGTTCGATTACGCACTCACGGCCGCGCTTTCGGTCGCCCGCATCGCCGCAGCCGCGGGCGACAATCTCGGGCTCGTCGCGTTCGCGGCGAAGCCGCTCCTCGCGCTCGCTCCACGGCCGGGCGCCGCGCAGCTCGAAGCGCTCGCCGCCGCGAGCTTCGATCTCCAGCCGCGCTTCGAAGAGCCCGATTACGAGACGACCTTCGTCGCGCTGCGTCGCGCGAATCCCAAGCGCAGCCTCATCGTGCTCTTCACCGATATCTTCGACCCGGTCGCGTCGGCGGCGGTCCTCGCGGGGATCGAGACGCTCGCGCCGCACCATCTCGTCCTCTGCGTGCTCATGAACGATGCGGCGCTCGCGAGCGCACTCGCCGAGATGCCGACGGACGTGGAATCCGCGTACCGCGGCGCGGTCGCGATCGCGCTCGCGGGCGAGCGGTCGCGCGCGCTCGCGCTCCTGCGCGCCCGCGGCGTGCTCGTGATCGACGTCCCCGCGCCGCACCTCACGACGGCCCTGATGGACGGCTACCTCGACATCAAAACGCGGGGGTTACTCTGAACACGTAGCAGGGATGTTCGATCCTCGGAGGCTTTCGACGTAGGAAAGAAAATTGCGGGCGCGTATCATGTAATCGGTTGCTAGCGGGCGCATTCTTGCGACCCGTCTCTCGGAGTATCGTTCATGGCGCACATCACGCTCGACGGCGTGTCGAAATCGTTCGGTTCGAGTTCGGTCGTCGAACGCGTCGACCTCGAGATCGCCGACGGCGAATTTCTCGTTCTCGTCGGTCCGTCGGGCTGTGGCAAGACGACGACGTTGCGTATGATCGCGGGCCTCGAAACGATCACGAGCGGGACGATCTCGATCGGCGATCGCGTCGTCAACGACGTCGCGCCCAAAGACCGCGATATCGGGATGGTCTTCCAAAATTATGCGCTCTATCCGCACATGACCGTCGCCGACAACATGCGCTTCGGCCTCAAGCTCCACAAGGTCGATAAGGCCGAGATCGAGCGGCGCGTGACCGAGACGGCCGAATTGCTCGGCCTCACGAAGGTGATCGACCGCAAACCGAAGGCGCTCTCGGGCGGCCAACGTCAGCGCGTCGCACTCGGCCGCGCGATCGTGCGCGAACCGTCGGTCTTTCTTATGGACGAGCCGCTTTCGAATCTCGACGCGAAGCTGCGCGTCGGGACGCGAACGGAGATCTTGCGGCTGCACAAACGCCTCAAGAGCACGATCGTCTACGTGACCCACGATCAGGTCGAGGCGATGACGATGGCCGATCGGATCGTCGTCATGAAGGACGGCGTCGTACAGCAGATCGCGCGGCCTCGCGATCTCTACGATCGCCCCGATAACCTGTTCGTCGCGAGCTTCATCGGCTCGCCGCAGATGAACTTCCTCGACGTCTCGATCGTGCGCGACGGCGCTCGGCTCGTCGCGCGTCGCGCCGGCACGAGCGCCGCGATCCCGCTCGCGGCGGGCTCGCCCGAACCGGCCGGTGCGGTGACGCTCGGTATCCGTCCCGAAGACGTCGCGCTCGCGTTCGGTGCGGCGACGCACCCGGGATCGCTCGCGGCGACGGTCGACGTGATCGAGACGCTCGGCGCAGAGCAGTACGTGTTCCTCAATCTCGACGACGGCGGGCAGCTCGTGGCGCGCGTCTCGGGCGACGTCGCCGTGCACAACGGCGACGAGGTCGCGGTCACGCTCGTCCCCGAGAAAATACATCTCTTCGATCCGAGCTCCGGGCTGCGAATCGCGCCCGCCTCGACGTACGCCGCCGCCGCGGTCTAGCGGTCCCCGAACCGAAGCGCGACGAGCGTTCGCGGACGGATCGTCATTCACTACAGAGGCGTAGCGCGAAATCATTCGCGCGGCGCGGTCGTCATCGAGAGGCTCATCTCAATGGTCAAACGTCTCCGCCGGGTCTCGGCGATCCTCGCCGCCGGTTTCGTCTTGAGCGCATGTTCGGGCGGGAATTCGTCTTCGTCGAGCGGCGCGAGCCCGGCCGCCGATAGCTCGGCCGCCGCGTCGGGTTCCGCGGGCGGCGTGACGTTGACCGTCGCGACGGTCAACAATCCGCAGATGGTCGACATGAAGAATGCCGTCGGCGATTTCACGAAGCAGACGGGGATCAACGTCAACTTCGAAACGCTCCCCGAAAACACGTTGCGCCAGAAGGTCACGGCCGACGTCGCCACCGGCGGCGGACAGTTCGATCTCGCGACCGTCGGCACGTACGAAGTCCCGAATTTCGCGAAGAATAAGTGGATCGTCGATTTAGCTCCGTACTTTTCGAAGATGAGCGCGGCGGACCAGTCGGATTACGATCAAGCCGACCTCATCGGGAACGTGAAAAAGGCGATCTCGTATAACAACGATCTCTACGCGCTCCCGTTCTACGGTGAGAGCTCGATGACGTTTTACAACAAGGCGATCTTCGCGGCGCACCACCTCACGATGCCGGCCCATCCGACCTGGGACCAGGTCGCGGGTTTTGCGAAGACGCTCAGCGATCCGTCCAAGAACGAGTACGGCATCTGCCTTCGCGGCCTGCCGGGTTGGGGCGAGATGGGCGCGCCGCTCACGACCGTCATCAATACGTTCGGCGGATCGTGGTTCGACATGTCGTGGAAGCCGCAGCTGACCACGAAGCCGACGAACGACGCGATCGCGTTCTACGTCAACCTCGTCAAACAGTACGGCGAACCCGGAGCTTCGTCGGCCGGCTTCACCGAATGCGAGACCGATTTCGCGCAAGGCAAGGTCGCGATGTGGGTCGACGCAACGTCGGCTGCGGGTCAGGTCACGGATCCAAAGGCTTCGAAGGTCGCAAAGGACGTCGGCTTCGCATACGCGCCGACCAAGGCCACGCCGCTCGGATCGCATTGGCTCTGGGTCTGGACGCTCGCGCTGGAGTCCTCATCGAAGCATAAGGACGAGGCGTTCAAGTTCCTGACGTGGGCGACGAACAAAAAATACATCGCGCTCATCGCGTCGCAAAAAGGCTGGGGCAACGTTCCGCCGGGGACGCGCCTCTCGACGTACGCGAATGCGGATTATAAGAAGGCCGCGCCGTACGGCGATATCGTGCTCTCGTCGATGAACACCGCCGATCCGACGCATTCGACGCTGAACAAGGTGCCGTACGTCGGCGTGCAGTTCGTCGGTATCCCGGAGTTCCAAAACATCGGCACGCAGGTGACGCAGAATCTCTCCGCCGCCGTCGCCGGCACGGCGTCCGTCGATCAGCAGCTGCAAGTCTCGCAGCAGTACACGGAGCACGCGATGCAGCAGGCGGGTTACCTCAAGTGACGATCTCGCGGCCGGTGCGACTGCTGTTCATCGCGCCGGCCGTGCTCTATCTGATCGCGCTCACGCAGGCACCGTTCGTGCTCACGCTCTGGTTCAGCATCCATCGCTGGGTCCTGACGTCGCCCGAACTCGGCGTCACGTTCGTCGGCCTCTCGAACTTCGCGTACACGATCTTCCATGATGCGATCTTCCGCGATTCCGTGCTGAACCTCGTGACGATCACGCTCGGGATCATCGTCTGCTCGCTCGTGCTCGGGCTCATCCTCGCGTTGCTGCTCAATCGCACGTTTCCGTTACGCGGTATCGCTCGATCGCTCGCGATCGCGCCGTTCTTCGTGATGCCGACCGTCAACGCGGTCGTCTGGAAGAACCTGTTGCTCAATCCGGTCTTCGGATTGCTGACGTGGCTCGGCGTATCGGCGCATCTGCCGCGCATCGACGTGCTCAGCACGTATCCCAAACTCGGGATCATCGCGATGTCGACGTGGCAATGGACGCCGTTCATGATGCTGATCATCCTCGCGGGCCTGCAGTCGGTTCCGGATGACGTGCTCGAAGCGGCGCATCTCGACGGCGCCGAAGGCTGGAGCGAGTTCCGCTACATCACGCTGCCGCTGGTGCAGTCCTACGTCGAACTCGCCGTCTTACTCGCGACGGTCTACGTGCTGCAGCTCTTCGGCGAGATCTACGTCGCGACGCAAGGCGGCCCGGGCTCGGCGACGACGACGATACCCTACTACGTCTTTCAGACGATCTCGCAATCGAACGACGTCGGATCGGCCTCCGCGCAGGGCGTCTGCGCCGTCGTGATCGCCTCGGTCATCGCGGCGCTGCTGATTCGCTTGATGTTGCGCTCGTTCCGGACGGGAGTCGCTGCCTGATGACCAATCGCGCCGGAAATATCGGCCTCAACGTGTTGACGTACGTGCTCGTGTTGCTGATGTTCTTTCCGATCTTCTGGACCGCGCTCGCGGCGCTCAAGACCGAGTCGACCGCGATCGCGCTGCCGCCGGCGCTCCTCTTCGCGCCGACGTTCGAGAACTTTCACAACGCGCTCACGAACGCCGACTATCTCTCGTTTTTCGAGCACTCGGTGACGATCGCGGTCGGCTCGACGCTGCTCGCGTTCGCGCTCGGCATCCCGGCCGCGTTCGCACTCGGCATGTTCCCGCTCGAAGGGACGGCGGGGACCCTTTCGTGGATCCTCTCGACGAAGATGTTCCCGATCGTCGGCGTCATCGTGCCGCTGATCATCATCTTCAAAAAAGTCGGCCTCTTCGATACGAACGCCGGGATGATCTTGGAATACGCGGCCTTCAATCTGCCGCTCGTCATCTACATGATGCGGTCGTTCTTTTCGGAGATTCCGATCGCACTCGTCGAGGCGGCGCGCATCGACGGCGCGGGGCTGTGGCGTACGCTGTGGTCGGTCGCGCTCCCGCTCGCCTCGCCCGGGATCGCGGCGACCGCGCTCCTCTCGTTGATCTTCGCGTGGAACGAGTTCTTCATCATCGTGAATCTCTCGGGCCCCCACACGTCGACGCTGCCGGTCTACATTGCGGGCTTCATGACGAGCGAAGGCCTCTTCTGGGCGCGGATGTCGGCCGCATCGACGCTCGCCGTGCTGCCGGTGTTGATCGCCGGTTGGAGCGCGCAGCGCGCACTCGTGCGCGGGCTCTCGCTCGGCGCGGTGAAATAACGAAGCTCGGATCTCGAAGCGCTCGCACGCGCGCGGGCGTTTCGGGATGACGGACGCTTCCCGCTTCCGTACGCTCGGCGGAACGGACGTTCCGTATTTCGCGTTCGCGTCCGAAGGTATACGTGCGGAGATTTCCGCGTACGGTGCGCATCTGCTCGCGCTCGAAGTACCCGATCGCGACGGCGCGTTCGCGAACGTGGTGCTCGGCTTCGAATCGCTCGATGCGTATCGCACGGGGACGACGTACTTCGGCGCGACGATCGGCCGCTACGCGAATCGGATCGCGAACGGCCGCTTCACGCTCGACGGCACGACGTATCGGCTTCCGTGTAATAACGGTGCGAACACATTGCACGGCGGGTCGTACGGATTCAACCTCGCGACGTTCTCCGTCGTGCGCAGCGACGAACGGTCCGTAACGTTCCGGCACGTCAGCCCGGACGGCGATCAGGGCTTTCCGGGGCGCGTCACGCTCGACGTCACGTATGCGCTCGAAGCGAACGCGTTGCGCATTCGGTACGAAGCGACGACGGATGCGCCGACCGTGCTCAACGTCACGAATCATGCGTACTTCAATCTCGAAGGCGAGTCGGCCGGCTGCGTTTACGATCACGAGGTCGAGATATTCGCCGACCGTTACGTGCCGACCGACGCGGCGTCGATTCCGCTCGGGGAGCTGCGCGACGTCGCCGGGACGCCGTTCGATTTCCGAACGCCGCATACGATCGGCGAACGCATCCGTATCGCCGACGAACAGCTGGCATACGCCGACGGCTACGATCACAACTGGGTGCTCGCGCCGTCCGCCGCGGCCGGTCGTGCCGCGGGTTCGCTGCCGCCCGCCGCACGCGTCCGCGCGCCGCGTTCGGGCCGCGTGATCGCGTGCGAGACGGATCAACCCGGTCTACAATTCTACACGGCGAACAAACTCACGGGCGCGATCCGCGGCAGCGACGGCACGCGACTCTATCGCCAAGGCGATGCGTTCACGCTCGAAACGCAAGGCTTCCCCGACGCCCCGAACCACCCGTCGTTCCCGTCGACCGTGCTGCGACCGGGCGAGACGTTTCGCTCCGAGACCGTCTTCCGTTTCTCGACCGTGTAAGCGATCGGCCATCTCGTGAGTAGGTGCGTTCCACGAGCGCGAGCCGTACGAGCGGTAGCAACGTGCGTGCGGCCGAATGATCCGGCAATGGACGAGATCGATCGTCTCAAGCAACGGCTCGACGACGTTCGTCCGCTTCGCGGCGAGCAGATGCGCGAGCTCATGTCGCTCTGGGAAGCGCAGACCGCGAATTACCGCGAGAGCTTGGATCGCTCTCTCCGCGTGGTCGACGGTCGAAACGCACGGTGACGGAGCGAACATTCCGCGCACCGGGGCGCGTCAACCTCATCGGCGAGCATACCGATTACAACGACGGCTTCGTCTTGCCCGCGGCGATCGCGTACGCGACGCGCGTGCGGGCGACATCGCGCGGCGATCGGCAGGTGTCCGTGGTTTCGACCGGCTTCGCGGGCCGGCCCGAGTTCGACCTCGATGCGCTCGAGACCGGGCCGAAGCACGCGTGGAGCGATCTGATACGCGGGATGCTCATCGAATTGCAGCGCGACGGCGCGCGACTCGGCGGCCTCGATCTGGCGATCGAGAGCGACGTGCCGATCGGCGCGGGGCTCAGTTCGTCTGCATCGCTCGCCGTCGCCGTCGGTTTCGCCGCGCTCGATATGGGCGGGATCGCCGTCGATCGCGCGGCGCTCGCGAAGGCCGCGCAGCGTGCCGAACGCGAGCACGTCGGCGCGAACGTCGGGATCATGGATCAATTCGTCAGCGCGAACGCGCGGGACGGCTGCGCGTTGCTCCTCGACACGCGATCGCTCGCCTTCGAACAGGTTGCGCTTCCCGCGAACGCCACGTTCGTCGTCTGCAACACGATGGTCAAGCACGATCACGCGACCGGCGGCTACAACGCGCGCCGTGCCGAGTGTGAGGAAGGCGTCGCGCGGCTTCGCGTGCGCTATCCGCAGATCGTCGCGCTGCGTGACGTCTCGCTCGCCGAACTCGAGGCCGCGCGCGGCGATCTTTCGGACGTCGTCTATCGGCGTTGCCGGCACATCGTCACGGAGACCCCGCGCACGGTCGCCGCGGCGCACGATCTCGCCGCGGGGGAGCTCGCGGCGTTCGGCCGCGCGATGGACGCGTCGCATGCGAGCATGCGCGACGATTACGAGATCAGCGCACCCGAAGTCGATACGATGGTCGAGCTCGCGCGCGCGTTCGGGCCGAGCGTCTACGGCGCGCGGATGACGGGCGGCGGCTTCGGCGGAAGCACCGTCAATCTCGTCGCGCGCGACGCGGTCGATGCGTTCGTCGCGTATATTGCGCCGGCATATCGCAAGGCGGTGGGAATCGAACCCGCGACCTATCTTGGGGTCGGTGCCGCGGGCGCTGAGCGCGTCTCGTGAGCGGCGGCGATTGGCGATCGCGACCCCACCGCAGACGCAACGCGCTGACGGGCGAATGGATCCTCGTCTCCCCGCAGCGCACACAGCGCCCGTGGCAGGGCGAGTCGACGGCGGCCGCACGCGAAACGTCGTTGCGCTACGACCCGACGTGTTATCTCTGTCCGGGCAACGAACGTGCGGGCGGTGAGCGCAATCCCGCGTACGACGAGACGTACGTGTTCGATAACGATTACGCGGCGCTGCTGCCGGATATCGCCGACGATGGAGAAGGCGTCGCTCCGAACGAGGGAAGCTCGTCTCCCGGCGTCCCCGATGCTGATCTCCGCGGCGACGATCTCCTCGTAGCTCGTTCCGAGCGCGGACGGTGTCGCGTCGTGTGCTTCTCGCCGCGACACGATCTCTCGGTCTCGCAGATGTCGACGCCTGAAATTCGTGCGGTCATCGATACGTGGGCGAACGAATACGAGCGGCTCGGTGCGGAGCCGGAGATCGCATCGGTCGTGATCTTCGAGAATCGCGGCGGCGCGATGGGCGCGAGCAATCCGCATCCGCATTCGCAGATTTGGGCGACGCAGACGATTCCGAACGAGCCCGCGAAAGAGCTCGTCGCGAGGGCCGCGTACGCCGCAAAGCACGACGGCGCGTGCGTTTTGTGCGACTACGTGGCACGCGAGATCGAGCTCGACGAACGGGTCGTCCATGCGAACGATGGCGCCGTCGTGCTCGTGCCGTTTTGGGCCATTTGGCCGTTCGAAACGCTCGTCGTTCCGCGCCGTCACGCCGGTTCGCTCGCCGACCTCACGCCGACCGAACGCGATGCGCTCGCCGAGGCGATGGGCGCCATCACGCGCGCCTACGATCGCGTTTTCGACGTTCCGTTCCCGTACTCGATGGGCTTCCATCAACAGCCGACGAGGGTGACGCCGCATACGTCCACATCGACGGGCTCCTCTGCTGGGAGCGCGGACATGCACGTGCACGCACACTATCTTCCACCGCTGCTACGCTCGGCGAGCGTCCGCAAATACATGGTCGGATTCGAGTTACTCGGCATGCCACAACGCGACATCACGCCGGAGCTTGCCGCCACGCGACTGAGAGAGCTGCGATCGTAACGATCGTCGACCGATGCTTTTGGTTGGTTGCAGAAACGACTGCAGTTGCAGCACACGGCAACTAGCCGAAATTCTGCAACCGTCGTGCTGCCGAGCTACGGGGATTTTTCGTTTTCACTCCATGGTGATGACGACTTTACCGGAGTTGCCTTCGTCGGCGATGCGATAGGCTTCGGCCGCATCTTCGAGCGCGTAGCGGTTGGTGACGGTCGTCTCCGGATGCAGCCCCCAGCGTGCGAGCCGCTCGGCGAGTTCCGCCATGTGCGGGAGCGACGTGACCCACGATCCGAAGAGCGTGATCTGCGGATGGATGAGCAGCGGCGAGACGTCGAACCGCACGTCGTTGCCCTCGCCGACGAACGCGCAGCGGCCCCAGTGGCGCGTGCCTTGCAGCGCGAGTTTGCGCGCGGCGGGCGCCCCCGAACAATCGACGCTCGCCTCGCAGCCTTTTCCGCCCGTCACGTCGAGAATGCGCGTCAGGGCATCCGCGTCCGCGGGGAATGCATCGTCGACCGCGCCGAGCTTCACGGCGAGCGCGCGACGGTCGGCGCTCGTATCGGTGCCGATGACGTGATGCGCGCCGAGCGCGCGGCCGAGCATCGCGGCGGCGAGGCCGACGGGGCCGAGGCCGGTGACGAGCAGCCGATCGAAACCGTTGACCTTCATGCGCGTGACGGCTTCCCATGCCGTGCCGAAGCCGCACGAGACGAGCGCGCCGTCGACGTACGAGAGTTCGTCCGGCAAACGGATGCACGTATTCTCTTCGGCGAGCATGTACGGCGCGTGCCCGCCGTCCCGTTGCCAGCCGTGCGCCGCGCGGAACGACGACGTGCACGAGATCATGTAGCCGGCCTTGCAGTCCTCGCAGACGCCGCAGCCGCTGATGTGGTACACGATCACGCGATCGCCCGCTTTGAACTGCTTGCAGCCCGGCCCCGTCTCGACGACCAAGCCGCACGGCTCGTGGCCCGCGATCACGTTGCGATACGCTTCGTCACCCGTACCGAGATGTTCGCGATAGATCGCGCGGATGTCGCTTCCGCAGATGCTCGAGGCCTTGATCTCGACGAGCACCTGGCCGTGCCCCGGCGTCGGCACCGGCTGCTCGCGGAACGCGACCGTCGAATTGCCGGGGAGGGTCACCCCCGTCATCGTGCTAGGGCGCGCATCCGGTAGAGGGGTCGTGACATCGTGCTGCATGAGCACCCGTCTACGGTCGGCGACGGCGAGAGCCTGTCGTGCGAGCGCCGTTGACGCAGACCGAGCGTGCGCCCGAGCCCGAAATTCATACCTATCAGACGATGATATGTGGCCGTTCCATATTGAAGTTTAAGGTCATAAACTTGAACGTGGAATGGGCGTATATCCAATCCCGATGCCGATGCCGCGATCGCACCGCCGGAGCCGTCGGTCCCGGCATCTCCGAAACGCTGATCGCGTCGGCGATTACGAATCGCTCGGCGGGTGGAGCGGATCCGTGACGTGCTTCTCGAGGGCGAGGACGATCTTGCCGTTCGACTTGCGTTTCGCGAGTTCGGCGTAGGCATCGTGGATGCGATCGAAGGGATAGATCGCGGCGATCGGCATGACGATCTTGCCCCACGCGACGAGCTCCGCGATCTGCGATAACGTGTCGCGATCTGCGGCGGCCGCCGAGCCGTCGGTTTTCACGTCGTATTTCTGCGCGGCTTCGAAATCGATGATCGTATCGATGCGCTCTTTCGATACGCCGAGTTCGAGCGCGAGATCGACGTAGCCGTCTCCGAAGAGATCGACGAACGCGTCGATGCCCTTCGGTGCCGCCACCCGCAGCCGATCCGCGAGTCCCTCACCGTAGGCGACGTGTTCGACACCCACCGACTGCAGGAACGCCGCGTTGCCCGGACTTGCGATACCGATCACGCGCGCGCCGCTACGGCGCGCGAATTGAACCGCGAGCGAACCGACGCCCCCGGCGGCGCCGCTGACCGCAACCGTGTCGCCCGCTTTGAGCCCGACGGCGCGCACGGCCGCGAACG
This sequence comes from Vulcanimicrobiota bacterium, assembly GCA_964658425.1. Classification (GTDB taxonomy): domain Bacteria; phylum Vulcanimicrobiota; class Vulcanimicrobiia; order Vulcanimicrobiales; family Vulcanimicrobiaceae; genus CAZZYZ01. The sequence goes on from CAZZYZ010000016.1 coordinate 12,495, forward strand.
CGGTCGTCGCCGCGACGAACATACTGCCGGCGCGGAACCAATCGAGCGACGGCGGCTTGACGACGAGATTCGCGGGCTCCGAGACGACGAACTCGGCTTGCGCCGATCGCTCGTGCGACCATCCGAACACGTCGTCGCCGACGGCGAACTCCGTGACGTCCGCGCCGATCGATTCGACTCGGCCCGCGAAGTCGGTGCCCTGCCCGAACGGAAACTCCATCGGGAACATGTCCTTGAGATAGCCTTCACGGATCGAGATCTCGCCCGGATTCGTACCGGCCGCGACGACGCGCACGACGATCTCGCCCGTGTCCGGCGTCGGCTTCGCGCGTTCGACGATATCGAGGACGTCGAGCCCGCCGTATTTCTTGAGTTCGATTGCTTTCGGCATACGGGCGGGAACGTTCCGCGAATTCGATCTTCGCAAACGAATCGCATTCGCGAGCGACGTGATACGAGCGTCTACATATCGACGGCCATCATGTCGTAGAACGGGTCTTCGGAATTGGGATCGAAGCCTTTGAGATCGGTATTGGCGGCGTAGAGCGCGACGGCTTGCGCGATCGGCAACGTCGGACTCTCGCGCGCGATGATCGCTTGCGCATCGCCGAGCGCGCGCTTCTGAATCGCGGGATCGATCGAGCCGCTCGCCTGTTCGAGCAGGCGCGTGACGTCGATATTTTTGTAACGCAGATCGTTCTGACCGGCGGGCGGGATCAGCTTCGATGAATAGAGATTGACCGCGCCCGTCGGATCGGCGGTGCTCCCCCACTGAAATGCGACGATGTCGAATTTTCCGGATTGAATGATGCCGCCGCTCTGAATCGGCCCGAAGAGCAAATCGGTCTGAAACGTTTTGATGTCGAAGCTCACGCCGATCTGTTTCCACGTTGCACGGATGAGCTCGATCATCAGCGTATACGTCGCACTTCCCGCGCCGACGACGAACGAGAAATGCAGCGATTGTCCGTCTTTGCTCCGCACGCCCGCCGCGTCGCGATGCCAGCCGGCGCCGTCGAGCAGCGCGTTCGCCTTCGCGATATCGAACGGATATTTCATGACGTCGGGATTGAACGCGAAGGACTGCGGATCGATCACGCTCCACTTCAGCGCGCCCGCCCCATGAAAGACCTTCGCGATGATCGTCTCGCGATCGATCGCGTAGCTGAGCGCTTGGCGAACGGGCACCTCGGAGAGCGCCGGCTGCGAGCAGTTGAAATCGAGATGATACCAATAGACGGACGGCCGCCGCAAAACGGTGATGCCCTTGAGCCCCTGCGCCTCTTGCAATTTATTCTGATTCATCTGCACGTACAAGTCGAGCTCGTGCGTTTCGAGCTGGGTCATGATCGTTTCGTCGTTCGGGATGATCTTATAAATGATTTTATCGAGCTTCGGACGGCCGCGCCAATATTTCGTGTTCGCGCTCAGCGTGAGGCCTTGCCCGCGGTTCCATTCGTCGATGACGAACGGTCCGATCCCGATCGGCTTCGAATTATACGGTCCCGTATTGATGTCTTGGCTCGCGACGATGTGCTTGGGCACGATGCACGGGTTTGCGCCGCCCGTGGAAAAGAACGTCGCGGCCCACGAACTGTACGTCTTTTTGAGATGGAAGATCGCCGTGTGCGGGTCGGGCGTCTCGACGCGTTCGATGAGCTCCCAGCCGTCGCGCGATTCGACGATCGTCTTGGGATCGTTGATCAACGCAACGGAGAACGCGACGTCCGCCGACGTGAACGGCGTCCCGTCGGACCACGTCGCATCGCGAAGCTTATAGGTAATTTTCTTGCCGTCGGGCGTGATCAGCCCGTTCGCGATCGTCGGCACCTCGGTGCAGAGATCGGGTGTCATCTCGAGCTTCGCGTTGCAACGAAACAGCCAGGCGGCCCACAGCCCGGCGAGCCACGTCGTCGATGCGTGCGCCGCTTGATACGTGACGAGACCGACGGGATCTTGGCCGTCGGCGTAGCGCAGCACGTGCGGCTGCGTGCCGGGATTGCGGTTCGTACTCTGCGTGCTCGCGACTCGCGAACATGCCGGAAGCGTCGCCGCCGCGGCGATTAGATGCAGTGCGCTACGTCTCTTCACACGGGCTCATTAGCCCCATCGCTTCGCACGCCTGCGGCGCCCGCGTTTCGCCGTACCGTCGGCGCTCGACCGCCCGTTCGAACGCACGAAGCGTCGCGCTCGCGCCTGCAGTCGATGTGAGCGTACGCTCCGGTTACCGCGCGAATACGCGCACCTCGCCTTCGACGGTCAGCGACACGTCGTCGCCGGCGCACGCATTCGTTTGCCCCGCGACGAGTGCGGTGAACGCGACCGTCGCGTCGCTCGCAAGGACGAGCGCGACGCTCGTCATGTGGCCGTAGAACGTCGCCGCGGTGACGCGGGCGCGGACGCCCGACGTGCCGCCGAGCGCACCGGCCGGTGCGACGTGAATCTGCTCGGGGCGCACGAGTACGTCGCACGGACCGTCGCGCGTCCCGGGCGGTGCGGCGACGGTGCCGAGCGCGAAGTGCAGCGTGCCGCCGCGCGCGATCGCGGGGAGCACGACCGCCTCGCCGACGAAGCTCGCGAGTTCGGCATCGTGCGGCCGCCGATAGAGCGTAACGGGGTCGGCGACCTGCACGAGCCGGCCGCGCCGCAGCACGGCGACGCGATCGCCGAGCGAGAGCGCTTCGGCCTGATCGTGCGTCACCAGGAGCGCCGTCGCGCCGACGGCGTCGAGCGCGGCCACGACGGCTTGCCGCGTCTCGATCCGGCGCGCCGCATCGAGCGCGGAGAAAGGCTCGTCGAGCAGCACGAGGCTCGGCGCGGGTGCGAGCGCGCGCGCGAGGGCGACGCGCTGCTGTTCGCCGCCCGAGAGCGTCTGCGGCGCGCGCCTCGCGAACGCCGCAGGCAGGCCGACGAGCTCGAGCAACTCCGTGACGCGATGCTCCACGCGCCGCTGCGAACGCGATAATCCGAACGCGACGTTCTGCGCTACCGAGAGATGCGGGAAGAGCGCGCCTTCCTGCGCGACGTAGCCGACGCGGCGCCGTTCGGGCGCGACGTGGATGCGCGACGCGCCGACGGTCCGGCCGTCGATCGCGATCGTCCCCGCATCCGCGCGCTCGAAGCCGCAGATCAGGCGCAGCAGCGTCGTCTTCCCGCTCCCCGACGCGCCGAGGATCGTGACGAGGCTCCCGGCCTCGACCGAGAGATCGACGTCGACGAGCGCGGGATCGCTGCCGAAGCCCTTCGCGAGCCCGTGAATTTCGAGGTACGCCATGCGCCTTCTCGCGTTCGCTGCCTAGATCGCTCGCGCCGTCGCGAAGCGCCGCGCGAGCAGCCACGTCGACGTCAGCGAGAGCACCGCCATCAGCGCCGCGAAGGGCGCGGCCGATGCGAAGGCGAGCGTCGAGGTATCGGCCCAGACCTCGGTCGCGAGCGTCTGCGTGCCGATCGGCGAGAGCAGCAGCGTTGCGGTCAGCTCGGTGACGATCGAGACGAAGACGAGCGCGGCCGCGGCGCCGAGGCCGGGCCCGGCGAGCGGGAGGAGCACGCGCCACGTCACGGCGGCCCAGCCGAGGCCGAGCGATCGGCCGGCTTCTTCGAGGCCGCGCTCGGCCTGCGTGAGCGCGGCGCGCACGCTCACGAGCGCGAGCGGCAGAAAGACGATCGCGTACGCGCCGACGAGCAGTTCGGCGGTCTGATAGAGCGGCTGCGCGGCGCGAACGGTCAGCGAGATCAACGCGAGCGCGACGACGATCCCGGGGACGCCCTGCGCGAGATACGCGGCCCGTTCGAGCACCGTCACGAGACGCCCGGCGAAGCGCGTGGCGAGGAAACCGAGCGGCAGCGCGATCGCCACGGTGAGCGCTGCCCCGGCGAGCCCGAGCCCGAGCGAAGTCAGCGTCGTGTGGATCAGCAGCGGCGCCGAGACCTCGGCGGGCGAGACGGCCGCGGCGCCGCGCTGCGTGAGCCAGTACGCGATCATGCCGAGCGGCACGCCGCACGTCGCGATCACGAGCGCGCCGAAGCCGAACAGCGCGGGCACGCGATACGCGCCGAGTTCGAGCGGCCGCGCGGCGCGACTCGTGCCGCGCCCGAGGCGCGCGTAACGTGCGGTCCCGCGAACCTTGAGCTCGAGCAGCAGGCACGCGAGGCAGAGCAGGATGAGGATGACGGCGAGCAGCGAGGCGCCCGGGCCGTTGAAGCCCGTTCGGTATTCGGCGTAGAGCTCGGTCGTAAACGTTCGGAAGCGCAGCAGCGTGAACGCGCCGAACTCGACCATCACGTTGAGCGCGACGAGCAGCATCCCGCCGAAGAGCGCGGGCCGCAGCGCCGGGAACACGACGCGCGCGAACGTCGACCACGGCCCGAGGCCGAGCGCGCGGCTCGACTCTTCGAGCGCGGGGTCGAGCCCGCGCAGCGCGGCCGCGACGGGCAGATAGACGAGCGGAAAATACGAGCACGTCACGACGAGCAACGCGCCGAAGAAGTCTTGCAGCGCGGGCGTGAGCGAGACCCACGCGTAGCTGCTTACGAACGGCGGGATCGCGAGCGGCACCGCGGCGAGCACGGCCCACGCGCGGCGGCCCGGGAGATCCGTCCGTTCGACGAGCCACGCCGCGGCGGTCCCGACGGCGGCCGCGAGGATCGTCGCCGCGACGACGAGCCCGACCGTATCGAGCAGCAGCTCTCCGACGAGCGGCCGGAAAACGAGTTCGAGTGCTTCGTCGCGCCCGACGAGCAGCGATTGCGAGGCCGTGTAGACGAGCGGTAAGAGCACGAGCACGGGGCCGATCGCCGCGGCCGCGATCAGCGCGACCGGCGGCCGTTTGCGGCCGGCCGCGGCGATCGCCATCAGATCAGGCCGGACTGCCGTAAGAGCTGCGCCGCGATTTGATCGTCGCCGAGTTGCGCCATGCTGACGACGGGCGGCTGCAGCGCGCGGAGCGGTTTCAAAAGCGGGTTCGCGGCGATCCCGGGCGCGAGCGGGTATTCGAAATCGACGTCGTTCTTGCCGAGTGCGGCCTGCGTCGGCGAGCTCACGAGGAACGCGAGAAAGCGTTGCGCGGCGGCCTGTTGCTTCGAGGACTGCAAGACGGCGGCACCCGAGACGTTGATGAGTCCGCCGATATCGCTATGCGAGAAATGATGGATCGTGCTGTGCGCCTTCGACGCACCGACCTGGGTGCGCAGGCGCGCCCAATAGTAGCTGTTCACGATCCCCGTCGCGACCGCGCCGCGATCGACCGCGGCGACCACGCCTTCGTCGTCGTCGAACACTTGCGCATTGGCCTTCACGCCCTTGAGCCAATCGAGCGCGACGGCTTTGCCCTTGGTCGCGACGAGTGCGTCGACGAGCGGCAGGAAATCGGCGTCGCTCGGTGCGATCGCGATCTTCCCTTTCCAACGCGGCTGCGAGAGCTGCATCATCGATGCCGGTAATGCGGATTCCGCAATCATCGACGGATTGAATGCGAGGACGCTCTCGCGCGCGAGGACGCCGACCCAACGGCCGGTCGGCGCGCTGTATTTCGCAGGGACGCGCGAGAGCGTCGACGCGTCGACCTTCGCGAGCAGGCCGCGTTCGTCGAGCAGCACGAGCTCGGGCGAATTCTCGGTGAAGTAGATGTCCGCGGGCGATCGCGCGCCCTCTTGCGAGAGCTGATTTGCGATCTCGGGCGCTTCGCCCGTGCGCACGCGCACGTGGATCCCGGTCTGCGCCGTGAACGACGCGATGAGCGCGTTCACCATCTGCTCGTGCTGCGCGCTGTAGAGCGTGAGCGTTACGGGATCGGCCGCGCGAACGGGTGCGGCGCCGAACCCGAGTGCGAGCGCGGCGGCGCCGCCGAGAGCGACGATTCGGCGAGCGAAAGCCGAGCGAGTGCGGTGGTCGAGTTGCATGGCGTGGTTCGATTCTCCGGTGGTGAGCGGGCGAGTTCGCACGACGTACGTCGCCGACGACGGTTGTTTAGTACTAAACGAAAACGATGCGACGATCGTTCGTCGCGGGTGCTACGCGAAGAGCTCCGCGCCGATGAACGATCCCTTGCGCACGCCCTTCGGGCACGCGAAAATCCCGCTCCCGACGTGCGTCGCGTACTGATTGAGCAGATCGAACTTCGCCATGTTCTCGAAGATTTTGACGAAGCCGGTCCGCGGGTCGCGTTGATGCGCGACGAAGAGCAGGCCCGCATCGTATTCGAGCCCCTGACGCCAGGGCGGCCAGCGTTCCGCGACCATCGAGAGCCCGTCGTTGTACGAATAACTCCGGCGCAGCATGCGCGCGCCGCCGTTCGCCGATGCGGAACCGAGGCGCACGTGCGCGTTCTCGGCGATCACGGGGTTGCCGTCCTTATCGGCGGCATCGAGATCGAGCGGGGAGTTCGCGTTGCCGCCCGTCAGCGGCGCGCCCGTCGCCTTGCGGCGGCCGATCACTTGCTCTTGGAAATCGAGTTCGCTGCGGTCCCAGTGCTCGAGCACGAGCCGCACGCGCCGCACCACCATGTACGTGCCGCCGCGCATCCACGCCGGCCCCTCGTTCCCGACCCACACCGCTTCGTCGAGCGTGCCGTTTCCGATACTCTTTTTGTCGGCGCGTTCGGCCACGGAAGGATCGCCCGGATTCTGCGTGCCGTCGCGAAAGCCGAGCAGATTGCGCGGCGAGTCGCCCGACGCCGAATCCGGCAAGAACCCGGCCTGCATCCAGCGCAACACGGCCGTTCCCGTCGGCGGCAGCGCATCTTTCGAGGCACTTTTGTCCGCGCCGTAGCCACCGCGCGCGGCGCTCCCAGAAGCGTAGCCGTTGCCGGCGTCGGTCGGTGCGGCGAGGCGCGCGAGCTGACGGATCGCGTGGAATGCGATCTGCGGATCGTCGGCGCAGGCCTGCACGCAGACGTCGCCGCCGTTTTTCGCCGGGTCGATCTGATCGCCGTTGAACGTCGGGAGATCGACGAGTGCCGCCGGCCGCCGCGAGAGCAGGCCGTAGCGATCCTTGCCCTCGCGTTCGAAGACGCCCGGCGCGAAGCCGAACGTCAGCGTCAGCCGGCGCGGTGCGAGGCCGAGCACTTCGCCGCTATCCAGCGGGGCCTGCGCGGGCGCGTTCGTGAGCGGCTCGGCGGTGACGCCCGCCGTCATCCGGTCCGAGGCATCCGTCCAGCGCTTGAGCATCGCGACGATCTGCGCGCGATCGTTCGTCGTGAGGTCGAATACGGCGAACACCGTATGCGTCTGCTGCTGCGTATCGATGCCGCCCTGATGCGCGCCGAAGAACGGCTCGCGACCGTCGGTCGAGCTCGATTTCGCGGTCGCGCGCGCGGCCGGATTGCCGCCGAGCGCGTTCGCGGGGACGGATCCGCCGATCGCCGCGGCAGCGACCGCGCCGCCCGCGACGCTCGCCGCACCCAAGAAGCCGCGCCTGGTCGAGAAAGGACATTCACCCATGATCGAACCCGTTAGTGCGCCAACACGAGCGTGTTGACGTCGTCTTGAACGTAATAAAATCCGGAGCCGGCCGGCTCCATGGCGATCCCGAAGAGATCGCCGCTACCCGGCGGCTGCTGCGCGCGATCGTCGTCGATCGTCTTCGAACCGACTTGCGCGCCGTTCGCCGGATCGATCTCGACGACCGAACCGCTCAGGCCGTTGACCGTCAGTAGATGGCCGTTCGGCGCGAGCGCGAGCGCGAGCGGGCGCTCGAGGAGGCCGCCGCGGCTGATCTCGCGCCCGATCCCACCGCTCGTGGTACGCGTCTCGGCGTCGGCGATCGCGGCGATCCGGTTGCCGATTGCGTCGGAGAGGTAGAGCGTGCCGTTCGCGAGGGCGAGGCCCGTCGGTCCGACGATGAAGACGCCCTTGTCGGCGCGCGAGCCGAGGCCGTCCGCGATGACGGTCTCGCGGGCCACGCTCGGCGGCTTTCCGCTCGGGATGGAGAGATTCAGTCGTAACACGGTCGCCCGTTTGACGACGGGCGACTCGTTCTGCGGCGCGCCGACGCCGAAACCGGCGTTGCTCACGAAGAGCGTCGCCGACGTACCGCGATCGACGACGGCCATGTTGCCCCACGGCCCGTCGATCTGCGGGCCGGAGAACGTCGTCGCCACGTGCCCGACCGCGTCGAGGACGATCAGGCAGCCCGCGCCCTTGGTCGCCGTGGTGCCGTCGGTGCTCGGCAGGCTCCCGACGATCACGAAGCCCGATTTGAGCACCGTCATCGCCGTCGTCAGCCCGACGCCGCCCGGGCAACCGGCGAGCCGGCGCGGGATCGTCGCGAAGAGCGACATGCTCTTTTTCCCCGGCGCGTAATCGACGATCGTCGTCCCGAGCCCCTGAAGGTTCCGCTTGTCGTTGAAATTGTCGACCAGCACGTCGCCCGCGTGGAGCGCCCCGGTCGAGACCGGGCTCACGGCGATCGCGTACGGGTTCTGATCGCCGTTCGCCGGGACCGTCGAGGTGAGGGTCGTGTGCCGCTTCACGCTCGCGAGGAAGCCGTGCGAAGAATCCGGCCGGTCCGGCATCGCCGATGCGGCGAGCGGCCCGATCGTCGCGGCGAGTGCGGTCCCGATGAGAAATCGGCGCAACGCGAGCGTATGCCGATCGTAGGGTCGTTTCGCGGTGGGACCGGGGGCCGGAAAGCGCGGTTCGCGTTGCACGGGGACGATCTCCTAAGGTTGCCTAACGGACAGCCGAGGCGTTTCCTACTACCCAGCTTAGGAACTGCGAAAACAGACGTTAGGCTATCCTAATGAACGCACCTCCGCTCGCAACCGTTCCGATCGGGCACCGAGAAGCGCCCCAATCGGAATCGCTTGCGATCACGTGCTCGGGCGGCGCTCGGCCCGCGTCGCGTGCGGGCGAACTCCGCGACGACCGGCGAGCGCCACGTAGGCGACGAGCGCGACCGCCGTGACCGCGCCGAAGCCGAAGCGGAAATCGATCGACGTGCGCTGCGGGGTCACGAAGCCTTCGATCGTTCCGGCGACGCAGAGCAGCCCCGCGACGCCGATCGCGAGCGTCCCGGCGCGGCGCGCGTTCTCTTTGAGCGCGTCGATGCGCCGCAAGCGGCCGGGCGCGAGGATCGCCTTCGCGAGCAGCAGCCCCGCGGCGCCGGCGATTTGGATCGACGTCAGTTCGATGACGCCGTGCGGCGCGATCGTCGCCCAGAAATCGGTGCCGAAGCCGCGCGCCGCGAACATCGCGCCGAGCGCGCCGACCATCAGGCCGTTGTTGAGGATCGCCCACAGCGTCAGGATCCCGAGCGTCATCCCGCCCGCGAACGCGATCATCGCGACCTTCACGTTGTTCGTGATGATCTCGGTCGAGACGGCGGGCGCCGTCGCGCGATCGAAGCCGAAGTTCGAATCGTGCAGGCTCTTCGTGATGTTCGGGATCTCGGCGGCCGGCACGAGCGCGTAGACGTTCGTCGGTTTCGCGGCGACGAGCGCGTACGAGACGATCCATGCGGCGATGAAGAGCGCCGTGGTCGCCGCGATGATCCCGAACGAGCGGCGCACCTCGCGCGGAAACGTCGTCGTGAAGAACGTCGCGATGCGGCTCCAGCCGCCCTCGGCGACGTTCGCGTTGACGACCGTGTAGGCGCGCGCGGTGAGCCGATTGAGATACGCGCGCAGATCCTCGGAATACGCGCGGCTCTGCGCCGCCGCGAGATCGGAGGTCACGCCGCGATAGAGGAGCGCGAATTCGTACGGCTCGTCGTCGTGCAGGGTTCGCACGCCGCCGCGCGCGACGCGTGAAAGGAGCGCTTCGAGGCGCTGCCAGCGTTCGCGCCGCCGGTCGACGAACGTTCGCTCGCGCATCAGATCGGCCGCCGCGGCATAGGACTCGCCCGCCGAACCCCCGCACCCTGCGAGCGACGATGGAACGCGAACTCGATATTGCCACGGGCGAGAGCGTCGCGTTCTCCTACGAACTCGCCGGCCTCGGCAGCCGCTTCCTCGCGGTGTTCATCGATCTCGCGCTGCAGCTCGGCGTCGTACTCGTCGTCGCGCTCGTGCTGGCCGCGTGGGCGCACGGGCAGCCGCCATCGCATCTCGCCTCGAAAGATCCGCTCGAACGCTCCGCGCGCGCGATCCTGACGGCGATCGCCGTGGTCGCGGGCTTCATGCTCTTCTTCGGCTACTTCATCGCCTTCGAATGGCGCTGGCAGGGCGTGACGCCCGGCAAACGCGCGCTCGCGATCCGCGTCGTGCGCGACGGCGGGTTTCCGATCGACTTCACGAGCGCGGTCGTTCGCAACGTCGTGCGCATCCTCGAAGTCGCACTCGGCTTCTACGCGATCTCCGCCGTAGCGACGCTGCTTTCGCCCGCAAATCGGCGCCTCGGCGACATGGCCGCCGGGACCGTCGTCGTGCGCGACGCGCGCTTCGAACGCGCGCTCTCCGTGCCGAGCTACGACGAACCGCGTGCGGAGCGGCGCGACGATGCCGTGACGGCCGCGCTCACGCCCGCACAGCGAGATCTCGTGCGGCGCTTCGTCGCGCGGCGCGACTCGCTCGAACCCGATATTCGCACGGCGATCGCGGCCGACGTGGCGGCCGTCGTGCGGCCGCTCCTGAGCGTCCCGTTCGATCATCTCACGGACGACGATCTGCTCGTTCACCTCGCCGCGACCGCGCTCGCCTAGCGCCGCGTTACTTGCGGCGCACGCGCGCGATGACGTCGCGTGCGAACGAGAGCGCCCAACGTTTCTTTTCGTCGTAGAGCACCGCCGCTTGCGAGGCCGTCATGTGGCTGCCGTGTTCGTAGAAAAAGCCGACGCCCTCGCCGACGACGATCGTGCCGGCGTAGGCGATCGCACCCTTGATCGCGATCCCGGCGACGGGGACGAAGCCCGCGATCTCGCGCGAGAGCGCGCGCCAGCCGAGTCCGCCTCCGACGACCGGCAGCAGCTCCCATACGCGGCCGAGATCGGGATCTTTTCCATACACCGCGCCGACCCGGAGCATCAGCCCGACTTGGATCCCGGTGATCGCGATGATGTCGCCCGCCGACGTCACCGCGCCGAGCACGAGGCCCAGGAACGGCACGTTGTCGACGATCGCGCTCGCCGCGGAGACTTTGAGCGCGGACGATGCGGCGTCGCGCGTGATCTTCGAGGTGACCGTCTCGCGCAGCGCCGGCAGATGGCGGCCCACCGCGACCTCGGTCCCCTTGCAGCGATCGACCATGTGCGGGAAGACGCGGCCGCGCAGCGATTCGCGATCGAGCCGAGCCACCGTGTACTCCGCGACGTTGCCGGCGAGCGGCGGCCCGAGCGGCTGCGGCCCGGGCGTGCCGTTCGGATCGACGGTGAGGGCGAAGATCGGCAAGCGAAACTGCTGCAGCAGATCGACGCGCGCGCCCGCGAGATCGCCCGGCGCGCCGAGGAAGACGATCAGTCGCGCATCGGGGCCGGCGATCGTTTCGCGACGGGCGGGATCGATCGTCTCGAGCGTCGCGGGCGCCTCGGGCGGTACGCTCGCATCGCGCATCGCGAAGAGCAGTTGCGCGCGGAACTCCGCGACGAGCCCGGGATCGCCGCAGAGAAAGAAACGGAACGGCCGCCGCGCGTCTTCGCGGACGGCGCCCACGTTGACGCGCTTGCGTACGAGTCCGAGCAGATCGACGGCACCCGCCGTCGCGGTTTTGAACGCGGGATTAATGGCCGTGCGCTTCTTTCACCGGATCGTCCGTGTAATCGAGATACACGAGGCCGAGGAAGATTTGCAGCGAGGTCGCGCTCATGCCGCGCGCGTTCGCGACGTCGACGATCGTGCGATTCGTCGATCTCGCCTGCTCGATGACGGCCGCGGGCGTCGTGTTCGTATCGGCCGCGACGATCGAGGCGGCGGCGACCTCACCCGGCGTGAGCCCGTCGCGTTCCATCGTATCGTAATCGACGCCGTCGTTCTTCACGCGCTGATCGAGCGCGTAGCGCAGCGTCTTGTAGCGGTCCTGCGGATAGCCGACGCCGAGCAGCGTGATGCGCGTCTGGATCTGGCGCGCGCGCGCCATGTTGTAGAGCTGCTCCGCCTGCGAGCTCGCGATCGCGGCGCTCGAGAGGCCGTCGTTGGCCTTCTTCATCAGCGGCACGAGCGCGTTGTAATCGCTCGTCGAGATGTCGCCGTTGAAATCTTGATTCGAGCGCGTGAGCCGCTGCGCGAATTCGTCGAGATCGCCGAGCGAGACGTCGAGCAGCGCGAGCGACGAACGCGCCGCATCGAGCGCGCGGATCATGTCGCCGTCCGAGAGCGAGACGTTCTGCAGCATCATCGGATATGCGGGCAAGATCGAGAGCGATTCGACGGGGATCGGCTGCAGGTCCAGCGGCGCGCTCATCTCCGTGAGGAGGTTCGCGTTCTCTTTGATCAGGCCGCTCTCTTTATTTTTCTCGAGCGTCCCGACGCCGTTGATGACGGCGCCCGATTTCGTCGATGCGACGTCGATCGATTTCCCCATCGCGGCGAAGTTCTTGAGCACGGCGTCGAGCCGGCTGCCGTTCCGCACCTGAACGTTGCCGAAATTCGGGATGCCGTAGGAGACGTTCTGCACGCGCGTCGTGACCGATTTCACGAGATCGCGGCCGGCATCGCGGCGCAGCGCGATCGTCGCATCGGCTTGCGTCGCCTGGGTTTGCGCATCGGCGAGCTGCTGCCGGAGCGGATCGAGATTCGGCCGCGTGATCGTGAACTTCGCCTCGCTCGCGCGCAGCGCCGCGATGTTGGAGAGCGCGGTCGAGCGCGTCGCGGTCGTCCCCATCTGCGCGGCCTCGCCGAGGGTCTGTTGGCTCTTCGACGTTTCGCCGAGCGCGATCTGCGTCTCGCCCTCGTGCAGCAACGCGATCGAATCTTGCGCGTTGCGCTTGAGGACGTCTTGGAATTTCAATTGCGCGACGCTGTAGCGCGCGGTGTCCTGATCGTGGATCGCCTGCACGAGGATCTGGTCGGTCGTGCGCTTCGTCGGGTCGAGCGACTCGTAGCCCTCGAGGTGCGCGACGCGGCTCGGGAAGCCCGGATGGTCGACGAGATACTTATCGACGAGGCTCGAGTGATCGTCGTGTTCGGCACCGAGATGATTCATGAAGTTGACCATGGCATCGGGATCGTAGCCCGCGCGCGCCATCAACTGCAGCCCGTACTGATCGGCCTGTAATTCGTTCGCGCGCTGCTGCTTCGCGATGATCCCGGCTTCGGCGAGTTGGCCGAAGCGGCCGACGATCGGCGAGAACATCGAGGCGACGCCGAACAGCAGATCGAGCGCCTGCGCCTTCGCGGGGAGGGTGACCGTGTGCCGCCGCTCGACGTGCCCCGTCTCGTGCCCGATCACGCCCGCGAGCTCGTCGTCGGATTGCACGAAGTCGAGCAGCCCCTCGTTCACGTAGATGTAGCCGCCGCCGATCGTGAACGAATTGATGTCGGGCGAATCGATGATCTTGATGTTGTACGGCACGTCGCGTCGTGCGACCTGACCCCACAGGCGATTGGAGACGTCGTTGACCCACTCGTTGAGCAGCGGATCCCGCACGATGTTGTATTGCGAGATGATCTGCTTCTCTTGTTCCTTCGCTTGCTCGACTTCGCTCGAGGTCGACATCGCGCGGGCGGGTGCGGGCAGCGACGTGAAAAGCAACGACAGTGCAAGCGTGCCGTAGAAGAAGCGGCGCAACGTCATGAGAAACCTCGGGACGGACGAACGGGGCAGGCGTCGTGGTTCGACGGCGAGCAGCGCGCCCCATGTGTGTGGCCACCGCCAGGGCGGCCCTTGTGAGCAACGGCGCGTTTCCTGTGTAGCGCGTGTGGAGAACGGAGGGTCGTCCGAGGGTCGCGTTGGAACCCGCCCGTTCAATGACTTTCTTCCAGGGTGGCCGCTGACGTGCTGCGGGGTACGGCCGCCGGTCTCGAATTCGTCTTTTCCGATCCCGCCTTCGAACCCGCCGCGCAGGCGATCGTCGCGCGTCTCGGCGAGCGCCCGGATTTCTACCGCGGCAGCCGCGCCGCCGCGATCTTCTCCGCCGAACCGCCGGAAGACGACGCGCTGCTCGCGTTCGTCGAGACGGTCGCCGCGTTCGGAGTCGAACTGCGCGGTATCTACGGCCCGGAATCCGTGCGCGCGCTCGCCGAGCGGATCGCGCTGCCGTACCTCGGCGAGCCGAAGCAGCAGACGGTCGCGAGCATCGATCGCAAGCGCGCGGGCAAAGTCGCCCGGACGCTCGAGCTGACGGAGCGCGCGCGCTCGCTCGATCCCGATTTCGCGGGCGCTCGCGCCGATATCGCGGGCCGACGACGACGACCCAGCCACACCCAGGTCGTCAACGTCAGCAAGATCATCGCGAAACCGAACAGCAGGTCTTCGATCGGTGCGTAGGCGATTCGGAGGCCGGTGACGTGCTCTGCGAGATCGCACCAGTGCGAGCCGA
>CAZZYZ010000017.1:0-7514 GCA_964658425.1 Vulcanimicrobiota bacterium
GAAGAACCGCTCGAGCCTTGGCCGTTCGCGCCGATACCCGATCCCGCCGAACCGCCGCCGGAGGATGACCCCGCCTGGCCGCCGTTCGAGGAACTTTGCGCCGAGCCGAGGCCGTCCGCTTGCTGGTTTCCGGCGGCGGCATACCCGGTATTCGGATCGGCCGCCGAGTTGCCCCGAACGCCGGAGTGCCACGCGCCGACGAGCACGAACGCGTACAAGACGATCGCAGCGATCGCGACGATGCCCACGAGCGCGGAATAGCGTCGCAGACCGTGGCGAAAGTCGTTCCAAAAGCGCGCCTCTTCGGCTTGCTTGCGAGCCTTTTCATCGGCTTTCTTCGCGTCGTCGCGCTGTTTTTGTTGCGCCTGATCGTCTTCTTTTTTCGTCTTTTCGTCTTCGAGCCGCTGGTGACGCGCGGCGATCGCCTCGTGCTGATTCTCGGTCGAACGCTTCTCATCGTCGATCCGCCGACGTTCGTCGATGACGGCGACGTGCTCGGCATTGCGTCGCATCGCCCCGTCCGGGAGCCGAATCGGCTCCACGCCCGATGTGACGACGGTTTCTTGTGCGCGCGACTGATCCATAGTGCGTGCGATACCCAACTTGCGTCCGCTCATCGCACCGAGCGCAAACGAAGTGACCGCGGGCGTACGTTTACCAGATACTTGCCAGCTTCGGGAGTCGACGATGAAGAACGTTTTTGCAGCACTCCTGGCAGGGAGTCTCGCGACGGCCGCCGCGATGCCCGCGCTCGCCGCCGACGGCGACCTCCATCAAAGCGAAGCGCAGATCGGCGCGAGCGTGTACGCGCAATTATCGAAGAAGGGCGAGATCGTCACGCGAGACGCCGCGCCCGCGCAGTATGCGCTCCTGGATCCGATCGCGAGCCGGATCGCGACCATCGCCGATTCGCAATATGACTTTCCGTTTCGGTTCATCATCGTGCGCGAGAAGCAGCCCAACGCCTTCGCCGTTCCCGGAGGCAACGTCTACGTGACGGATTCGCTCCTACGTTTCGTTCAGAACCGCGAAGAGCTCGCGGGCGTGCTCTGCCACGAAACGTCGCACGACATCCATCACGACGTCGTCGACACGAACGCGAAGGATCAAACCGTCGGAACGCTGATCGGCGTGCTCGGCGCGCTCACCGGCGTCACGAACAGCGGCATCGGGCAGATCGGCGCGAATCTCGCCTATACGCTGCAAACGCAAACGTATTCGCGCACCGTGGAATCGGCGGCGGATGCGAAGGGCGCGCTCACCTGCGCGCAATCGGGATTCAACCCGTGGGGAATGGTTTGGCTCTTTAAAAATTTCGAGAAAGCCGATACCGGCGGCTCGATGGAAGCACTCTCCGACCATCCGCGCGACGATCATCGAATCTCCGATCTGCAGCGACGATTCGCAGCGAACCCCGGGCTCTTCGGCCGCTTCTCGTCGAACATCGCATCCGCGACGCCGTTGTCGTCGATCCCCATCGCCATGCCGGGGCTCTCGAATGCGACACGGCGAGTGGTACCGGTCGTCCGCCGCGCACCGACGCCGTACTGCTGCACGCCGCACTGACCCGTCGCGAAACGAAAAAGCCCCGGCCGCGACCGAGGCTTTTTCGTTCGTCCTTGACGAGATTACTTGACTTCGACCTTCGCGCCGACTTCGGCGAGCTTCGCCTTGATCTGCTCGGCTTCGTCCTTGGGGATGCCCGTCTTGATCGCCTTGGGAGCGCTCTCGACGAAAGCCTTCGCTTCGGTGAGTCCGAGGCTCGTAAGCTCGCGAACCGCTTTGATGACCTTGATCTTCTCGGCGCCCACTTCGGTGAGGACCGCGTCGAATTCGGTCTGCTCGGCCGCCGCGGCCGGAGCCGCCGCACCGCCGCCGCCCGCCGCAGCGACCGCGACCGGAGCTGCGGCGCTAACGCCCCACTTCTCTTCGAGCGCCTTGACGAGTTCGTTGAGTTCGAGAACGGTGAGCTTTTCGACTTCGGAGATCAGATCGGCAACTGCCATGATTTCGTGCTTCCTTTACGATGCAGACTCGGCGAGTTGCTTCTCGCGAGCGGAGAGGACGCGGACGAATCCGCTGGGGTTGGCGGCGAGGACGCCGACGAATCCGCGCAGCGGACTCGAAAGCAATCCGAGGACCTTCGCTTGCAGCGCGGACTTGGGAGGCAGTGATGCAAGGGCTTTGACCGATGCCGCATCGACGATCACGCCGTCGACGTAGCCGGCCTTCACTTCGAGCGGCTTGACCTCGTCATTGAACTGCTTGAGCGCCTTCGCCGGCGAGACGGGATCGAGCGACGCGAACACCACGCCCGTCGGACCCGCGAGGAACGCCTCGCATTTTTTCGCGAGATCTTCGCCCGCGGCGATCGAGAAGAGCGAGTTCTTGACGACCGCGTAGGACGAGCCGTCCTTACGAAGCTCGGTCCGAAGCTTCGTGATCTCTTCGACCGTCAGCCCCGAATAGTTCGTGAAGAACAGATACTTCGCATCGGCGATGCGCGCGCGCAATTCGCCGATCGTCTGTTCTTTTTTAGCGGTAGGCATAGGCGTCTTTCCTAAAAAGAAACGGCGCTCCAATCTCGCGATGAGCGCCACCTTGCCACCGAAGCGCAGGCGGCGAAGCCTTCGTTCGATCGGTATACGTCATCCTCGGTAGGTGCTCGCGCATTAACCGCCCTTGGGCAGGCCTACGTTCATCGGAGTCGTGAGAGAGTCTACCCGAAAACGGCGCCGAACACAACCCGGCGCCGCCCTCGCGTGCTCAGGCGGTCGCGGCCGCCGACTTGATGCGATTGGGATCGACCTTGACGCCCGGGCTCATCGTGCTCGTCAGCGTAACGCTGCGAAGGTAGACACCCTTCGAAGACGAGGGCTTCGCGCGAACGATCGCGTCGAGCAGGACGGCCGCGTTTTCGTGGAGTTGCTCGTCGCCGAAACTCGCCTTGCCGACGATCGTGTGGACGATCCCGGTCTTGTCGAGACGATACTCGACCTTACCGGCTTTGATGTCGCGGATCGCATTGCCGATATTCGGCGTCACGGTACCCGATTTCGGATTCGGCATCTTCTGCGCGAGAATGCGGCCGAGATTCGAACCGACGGCGCCCATCATGTCCGGCGTGGCGACGGCCACGTCGAATTCGGTGAAGCCCGCTTTGATCCGGTCGATCAGATCCTGCTCGCCGACGATGTCCGCGCCCGCGGCCTCCGCCTCTCGCGCGCGATCGCCCTTCGCAAACGCGATCACGCGGACCGTCCGTCCGGTACCGTGCGGGAGGAGCACCGTCCCGCGGACGTTCTGGTCGCTTTTCTTCGGATCGACGCCGAGGCGGATGTGGATCTCGACCGTCTCGTCGAACTTCGCGGTCGCGTTCTTCTTGACGAGCGATGCGGCTTCGCCGAGTTCGTGGAGCTTCGTTCGATCGAACGTCGTGGCGAGCGCGGTGTATTTCTTGCCGTGCGGACGCGCCATTACGCGGTCACCTCGACGCCCATCGAACGCGCGGTGCCGGAGATGATCCGCATCGCCATATCGACGTCGTTCGCGTTGAGGTCTTGCATCTTCGTCTCCGCGATCTCGCGAAGCTGTTTCGTACTGAGCGTCCCGACCTTCGTACGATTCGGGATCGCCGAACCGGACTCGACGCCGATCGCCTTCTTGATGAGAAAGCTCGCGGGCGGGGTCTTCGTCACGAACGTGAACGTCCGATCTTCGAAGACCGTGATCTCGACGGGGATCACCATCCCGGCCTGAGACTGCGTCCGCTCGTTGTACTCTTTGCAGAACGCCATGATGTTGAGAGAGTAGGGCCCGAGGGCCGGCCCGACCGGCGGCGCGGGTGTGGCCTTGCCGGCGTTGAGCTGCAAGCCGATCTTCCCGACGACTTTCTTAGCCATAAAATCCTTTCGAACGCCTAGCGTTCTCCCCCACCGCTACCGCACCCGACCTGGGGTCGACCCGAGCGCAACCCGAAAAGTATACCACGCCCCCTCCCCACCCGCAAACCGCACTGCACCCGCGCAACGCCCACCCACACCGATCGAGCTCGAGCCGGCTCCTCACCGAATTGCGAACCACCCCGCCACCGAACCCACCAAACACAAAACGGCCCCCGTCAAAATAAAGCCGTTCCAAGAAACCCGTCCGATCGTCCTCGCCTCTTCCAACCACCGAGCAGGCATTCCGTGATGCCGACGACGAGAGCGCAGAGCCACAAGCCCCGCAGCGGCAAACGGATACGATCCTAGCCGTTCCCCAATACGCAGAAGGGCTAGGGTGGTGCCTGACGAGGAGCCTAGGGGCGCCGTGGCCTTCTTGGCCACAAGCCCCCGTAGCGACGACGTCAGGCGCCGCCCTAGACCTTCTCTATCTGATACGCAGAAGGGCTAGGGTGTGGTGCCTGGCGAGGAGCTAGGGGCGCCGTGGCCTTCTTGGCCACAAGCCCCCCGTAGCGACGACGTCAGGCGCCGCCCTAGACCTTCTCTATCTGATAGAATTCGAGTTCGACCGGGGTCTCCCGGCCGAAGATCGAGATGAGCGCGCGGACCTTCTCTTTTTCCGGCTGGATCTCGTCCACGATGCCCGTGAAATCGAAGAACGGGCCGCTCGTGACCTTGACGCGGTCGCCTTTGGCGAAATCGATCTTGAGCTTGGGCGTCTCGATACCCATCTGCTTGAGGATCGTCTTCACTTCTTTTTCCTGAAGCGGGACGGGCTTTTCGCCCGCGCCCGGCGACCCGACGAAGCCGGTGACGCCGGACGTATTGCGGACGACGTACCAGGACTGATCGTCCATATCCATCTCGACGAGGACGTAGCCCGGGAAGACTTTCTTCGGGGTGATCTTCCGCTTGCCGTCCTTGAACTCGACTTCGTCTTCCATCGGGACGAGCACGCGGAAGATCTTCTCCGACATGTTCATCGAGTGGATGCGGCGTTCGAGATTCGCCTTCACCTTGTTCTCGTAACCCGAATACGTGTGGATCACGTACCAGTTGCGCCGGTCGTTCTTCGCGAGGTTGACGGCGGCGGGGACGACGACGGGTTCGGCCGGGATTGCGTTTTCCAAGAGACCCTCTAGCGGTGGATCAGTCCGAACACGAGTCCGAACAGCTGGTCCGCGAGATACGTGTAGAGGCCGACGAAAACGACGAGCGCGATCGTCAGGATGGTCGCGGAGACCCACTCCTGACGGCTCGGCCACGTGACGCGACGCATCTCGGAGATGAGATCGCGAACGAATCGATCCGCCGACTGCTGCCGCGCGGCGCGATCCGCGACCGGTTTCGACGGCGGACGGCCGCCGCTCGGCGGGCGGACCGTCGTACCCCCGGTCCCTCCGGTTGGCCTGTTCATCGTGGTCGTTCTCCTCGCACGCGATCCGCGTGAATTCTGGCAGGGCGGACAGGACTCGAACCTGCAACCGACGGTTTTGGAGACCGCAACTCTACCAATTGAGCTACCGCCCTACGATCCTACTTGGTTTCCCGATGTGCGCGCGTGCAACGGCAAAATCGGCAATATTTCGAGAGCTCGAGGCGCTCGCTCGTATTCTGCCGGTTCTTCTGCGTGTTGTAATTGCGCCGTTTGCACTCTTGGCATGCCAGCACGACCATGATTCGATTCTCTTTTTTCGCCATTTTCGATCCTAGGGAGCCGGGAACGACATAAAGAGAACGGACGCGCGGTCCGTTCGCAGGCCATGATAGCACGGCGTGGCGCGAGGCGCAAATGGATCGTCGTACGCTAAGATGGCGGGATGCCACTGGAAAGCGACGCCGCCTACACCTGCCCCTCCTGCTTCGAATCGAACTTCGTCGCAGTCGACCCGAGCGGCGGTGCCCGGCAACGATTCGTCGAGGATTGCCCGGTCTGCTGCCGGCCCATCGTCTTCGAAACGCGCTTCGACCGCGACGGCGACGCAATCGTCGTCTCCGCCGAATCCGAAAGTTGAAACGCGACGGCATCGTGCGACACGTTCCGAACCTATCGACGCATCTCGGAAGTGTTCGCTATCATCCGTTGGGTCGCGCGAACGCGATCCGCGTAACAAACCGACACGCGTAACAAACCGACACATGAAGAGCGACGCTAATTATGGAGGATACTCAGGCTTCGGCTGCATCGATTTTAATGACACGTGCGTATACCGAATCGTTCGAAGATCACGCGATCGACGTGTCGGTTTACGAAATTAACAAAGAAACGTCATGACGGTCATCGCTAATCGACATTCGCATTTAAAAATAAACGAATGATTTACCCAACGCGCACTAGGCAATTACGACATCACCGGGTAACGTAGAACGTACAATGCCAAAATTAGAACGTGTCGCCAAAGAGATTAGCGAAATCGAAGGCTTCGAAGTCGCCCTCCGACCCCAGCCCGGTGAGACCCCGGCCAAAACCATCCCGAGCTACAAACGTACGTATCAGCGCTGTGCTCGCAACAATCATACGGTGAAGGACTTCCTTCGTTTACGGATCGAGAAGGATTATCCGTCGCTCGCCGTCGACGTGTTATTGGCCGACGGTCGTATCGCGACCGCACGCACCACGCTCTCGCGCGTTCGTCAGTCGTACTCCTAACCAACCGTCGCCCGACCAATCGAAATCGACACGGCTACGTGTCGATTTTTTTCTCGTTCGCACTACGCTCCGAGGCCGCAATGGGTACACCCGCTTTTCTCTATCTCGATACCGAAGCGACGGGCGTTCACGATACGTCGCAAATCTGGCAGCTCGGTTGGATCCTCGAGCTCGACGGCGTCACGCTCGACGAACGCTCGGTCGTCGTCGCTCATACCGATGCCCCGAATCCGTGGGTGCTTCAGAATACGCACTACGTCGAAGCGATGACGGGCGGTCATACCGTCTTTTCGCTCGCCGACGCGATGGGGCTCGTCGCGGCCCAGATCGCGTCGCGCGATCTCTTGCCGGATCACAAAGTCTATCTCGTCGGCGCGGTCCCCTCGTTCGATGATTTTCGCTGTCGCCGCGTCGGCGAGCCGCCCTGGCACTATCATCTGATCGACATCGAGGCCGTGATCATGGGCCGCTACGGCCTCGCGACCCCGCCCTCGCTACGCGAGATCGCGGAACTCACCGGCGTGAAGAACGACGATCCGCACGACGCGCTGGCCGACGCGCGCCACGTGCGAGATATCCATCGCTGGCTCCTCGCTCAGCCCTCGCCACCGATGATCGGCGCCGGGAGCGCGTAGCTTCGGCTACCGCGTCACGACACGACGCGAAGCGCACGCGCGCTCGGATAACGCGAGACGAGCCACGCGTCGATGCCGAAACGACGGCCGGAACACGTCACGATCGCGATGACGCCCGCGAGGATAAGCAGGACGTTGAAGCCCTGCGTATCCGCGCCGCTGGCGCCGGCGACGAGCAGATTGGTCACCGCGCGCACGATCTCACCGGCCGCGCCGAGCTTCGTAAACAAGCCGAGGGCGAGCGAGATGCCGACCCCGTCGGTCCAGCCGGCCTCCGTCACCTCG